>NZ_JACBWZ010000374.1 GCF_013870595.1 Streptomyces sp. WELS2
CCCCAGACCTGGTACGCGGCCGACGCCGACCTGCCCGACCTGCTCGACTACGACGTGATCGGCAGCCGCCAGACCTACCTGTACTTCGAGGGCACCCCGCTGTTCCCCTTCGGCCACGGCCTGTCGTACGCGTCCTTCGCCTACGCCGACCCGACCGCCCGCGTGACGGCCGGCTCGGTGCTGGTGGAGTGCGCGGTCACCAACACCGGGGACCGGACGGCGGACGAGGTGGTCCAGCTGTACGGCCGGGCGGTCCAGGCGTCGGTGCCGCGCCCGCGCCGCGAGCTGCTGGCGCACCGCAGGATCACGCTGGCCCCCGGCGAGACGGCCGCCGTCTCCTTCGAAGTCCCGCTGGAGGCACTGGAGTTCTGGGACGTCCGGCGGGGGGCGTGGCGGCTGGAGGAGGGCCCGTACGAACTGCTGCTGGGCGCGTCCAGCGAGGACGTGCGGCTGCGGACCACGGTGCACCTCGACGGCGAGGCGCCGGCCCCGCGCGCGGTGCGCGAACACGGCCTGCCGGCCGCCGACTTCGACGAGCAGTCCGGTGCCGCGATCGTGGACCGCACGAAGACGGCGGGCGACGCGGTGACCCCGGCGAACGGCACGACGGCCGAACTTCTCTACGAGGCCTGCGACTTCGGCACCGGCGTCCGCGAGGTGACCGTACGGGTCGCGGGCCGGGGCACGGTGGAGGTCTCCCTGGACGGCGGCCGGCCCCTGGCGGCGCTCGCCCTGGACTCCCCCACGGCGGGCCCGTACGCCTACACCACCCTCTCGGCCGGCCTCACCGCCGAGGGCGTCCACGACGTCCGCCTCGCACTGCGCGGCCCCGTCCGGCTCGCCCACGTCGGCTTCTCCGGCTGAGGATCCGCCACCAGCCCGGCACCAGGAAGGGGCCCGGCACCGGAAGGCAGCGGCACCGGGCCCCTTCGGATCGGCGGTCCGCCATCAGGCTAGCTGAAAACGGTTCCCATTAACAAGAGTCCGGCACCCGGACAGGCGAACGGCCGCAGCCCCCGCACAGTGGGCTGCGGCCGTTCTGTTCTCCGACCTGTCCGTGGCAGGTCAGAGCGCGAGACCGGTCAGGACCAGTACGCGCTCGTAGGTGTAGTCCTCCATCGCGTACCGCACGCCTTCGCGGCCGACGCCGGACTGCTTGGCGCCGCCGTACGGCATCTGGTCGGCGCGGTAGGACGGGACGTCGCCGATCACCACACCGCCGACCTCGAGGGCGCGGTGGGCACGGAAGGCGACCTGAAGGTCGTGGGTGAACACGCCCGCCTGGAGGCCGAACTTGGAGTCGTTGACCGCGGCGAACGCCTCCTCCTCGCCGTCCACCTTGCGCACGGTGAGGACGGGGCCGAAGACCTCCTCGCAGGCGATCGTGACGTCCGCCGGCACGTCGGCGAGGACGGTCGGCGCGTAGGAGGCGCCGTCCCGCTTGCCGCCGGTGAGCAGCGTGGCGCCGGCCGCGACCGCCTCGTCCACCCAGGACTCCACGCGCTTGGCGGCGTCCTCGCTGACCAGCGGGCCGACATCGGTCTTGGGGTCGGACGGGTCGCCGGTGACCTGGGCCTCGACGGCGGCGACGATGCGCGGCAGCAGCCGGTCGTACACCGACGCGTCGGCGATCACCCGCTGCACCGAGATGCAGGACTGGCCGCCCTGGTAGTTGGAGAAGGTCGCGATGCGGGTCGCGGCCCAGTCCAGGTCGGCGTCGGAGGCGTAGTCGCCGAGGACGACCGCGGCGCCGTTGCCGCCGAGCTCCAGCGTGCAGTGCTTGCGCGGCACCGAGTCCATGATCGCGTAGCCGACCTTGTCGGACCCGGTGAAGGAGATGACCGGCAGGCGCTCGTCCTGGACCAGGGCGGGCATGCGGTCGTTCGGCACCGGCAGGATCGACCAGGAGCCGGCCGGCAGCTCGGTCTCGGCGAGCAGGTCACCGAGGATCAGACCGGACAGCGGGGTGGCCGGGGCCGGCTTCAGGATGATCGGGGCGCCGGCGGCGATGGCCGGGGCGACCTTGTGGGCGCACAGGTTCAGCGGGAAGTTGAACGGCGCGATGCCGAGCACGACACCCTTGGGGAAGCGGCGGGTGAGCGCCAGCCGGCCCTGGCCGCCGGCGTCCGTGTCGAGCCGCTGGGCCTCGCCGCCGTTGAACCGGCGGGCCTCCTCGGCGGCGAACCGGAACACCGAGACCGCGCGGCCGACCTCGCCCCGGGCCCACTTGATCGGCTTGCCGTTCTCGGCGGAGATCAGCTGGGCGATCTCCTCCGTGCGCTCGGCCAGCCGCTTGCTGACGTGGTCCAGGGCGGCGGCGCGTACGTGCGCCGGGGTGGCGGCGAACTCGTCCCGTACGGCGTACGCGGCGGCCACGGCCTCCTCGACCTGGGCCTCGCTCGGCACGCTGACCGAGCCGACGAGCCGGCCGTCCCACGGGGAGGTGACGTCGAAGCTGTCCTCGCCGGTGACCTGGCGGCCGGCGAGCCAGAAGGCATGGGTGGAAGTCATGTACGAGTCCCGGCCCTTCCGCGTTGGGGGTGTGCTTGGCTTGCGAGGTCCACGGTAGGGCGGGGGCGGCCGGGGGTCGTTTGTCCGAGCCGTAGCAGTCGGGGCGGGGGGTACGCCGGTTTGGCGAGGTACTCGGCGCCGGGACGTCGGCCGGAAGGGCAGGGATCCCCGGTCACTCGGTCACTCGGTCGCCGTCGCCTTCAGCGCCAGCCACAGCTCCATGCGGACGTCGGGATCGTCCAGGCTGCGCCCGAGGATCTCCTCGACCCGCCGCATCCGGTACCGCAGGGTGTGCCGGTGGACCCCCAGATCGGCCGCGGCGGCGTCCCACTCCGGGGCGGCGGCGACGACGGAGCCCGAGGCGTCGTAGAGCGCCGCCCAGCCGTCGACCTGGGTGGCGAGCGCGCCGAGGAGACCCTCGGGGCCGGCGCCGAGGGCCTGCTTGGTCAGCTCCCGCTGGGCGGCGAAGCCGGCGGTGACGGCGCGGTACTGGTCGGCGGCGATGGCCGCGGAGACGGCCTTGCTGATGGCGAGGAACGGGGTGCGGCGGGGTACCTCCAGCAGCGGCAGGCCCTCCTGCGCGCAGGCGTCGACGAGCGCCTCGGGCGTCTCGTCGTAGTTCACGCCGACGGCGAACCCGAGCCCGACGACGCCGGCGCCGACCAGCCGGCGCACGTACCGCCGCATGGCCTCCCGGTCCTCCGCGTCCAGCTTGAGCGCGGTGATCAGCAGCAGCTCGCCGCCCTCCATGTAGGGCACGGGGTCGGCCAGCTCGCTGACGTGCGCCCAGCGGACCGGCACGTCGAGGTGGTCCTCGCCCGCGCGCACGGTCAGCTTGAGCGCGGAGTGGTTGACGAGCGAGGCGAGAGTGGGGGGCATGGGGCCTTCACGGTGAGGGGATCCGGTGATCTTTTGGCCGCGGTGTACGAACGACCCATCCCGATTCTGCCTCACCGTACGACCCACCGCCGCCGGTCCGCCCACCCCCGCAGTCACCCCGGCGCCGCCGGTCCGCTCACCCCCGCAGATCGACCAGCAACGGCGGCGCGTGCTCGCCCTGCACGGTGGTCAACGACAACACCGCGTGCCCCGGCGGCACCCCATGAGCCAACTCGGACGCGGACCAGCGCTCACGTTCCACTTGGCGGACGGTGACGGCCTCCGTCGTCACCGCCTTGCCGGTCACCAGCTTGCGCAGGGCATGGATCGCGCGGGTCATGGGCTGATCCGCGAAGACGGTGTGCCGGGCCACATCGCGCGTCTCCACCCACTGGGTACCCCAGGCTTCCGCGAACCGGCTTCCGTCCCAGGTGGTGACTCCGGAGAAGGCCATGCGGCAGCCTACGGACGCGTAGAGCGGTCCGTGCAGCGCCTCGGGCACGTCCCCGACGGTACGCAGGGCGAGCACCACGCCGGCGTTGCGCGAGCGCAGGCGCTGGATGCGGCGGACCGACTCGGCCGTCACGGCACCGGTCGCGTCGTCCAGCACCAGACAGACGAAGTGAGTCCGGTCACCCACCGTCGCCACGGCGCCGAACTGCGCCAGCAGCAACCGCGTGATCAGCCGGGAGGCCTCGTCGTATCCGCGGTCGGGCAGATCGATCCGTACCCGCAGCGGGTGGTGGGCGACGGCACGGAGCGAGAACGGCCTGGCTTCGCCTTGGCCGGCGCCGAAGAATCCGGCGAACGCCGGCCGGTCCAGCACGGCCAGGCGGTCGGCCAGAACCGGGCCGGGATCGCCGGCGCTGCCGGACTGCCGGGCGCGCGCGTCGAGCTCGCGGCGCATCGTGGCGTGCTCGTCCGCCGCGAGCGCGGCGCGCAGCGCGGCCAGGGCCGACGGATCGCCTTCCAGCAGCTCGCGGAGCTGCGGCAGGGGCGGGAAGCGCCCGTACGCCGCCCGGTAGGGGCCGAGGAGCTGGGCCAGGGCGGTGACGGACCGTTGCCCGCTGACCACGTCCAAGTCGCCGGCCAGCCCCTCTGCCAGGAAGGCGGCCGCCTCGTCCGGATCGTCGGAGTCCGCATAGGGGTCGAGGTCGTACACGGACGCCGGGTCTCCGACACGTACGACGACGTCGTAGGCGGAGTCGGGCCCCAGCGGCGTGCCGGCCGCGCAGACGGCGACGACCGAGCACTGCCCGGCGAGTGCCTGCAGACCGAGCGACTCCACAACGGGAAGGATCAGATGACGGGTCTTACCGGAACCGGAGGGACCCACGGCAAGCAGCGAGGTGCCGAGGGTGTCGGGTCCGAGCGCCGCTCCGGCTCCCCCGTAGGGGCTGGGGGTACGTTCTCCGGCGGCCCACTGCCCGATGCGGACCTGGCCGGTCAGCAGATCGTGGCGGGCGGACCGGCCCGGCAGGTCGCGGGCACCGGAGGGATGGGCCCAGGCGGCTGCGCCGTCACGCAGCACCGTCTCGGTGAAGGCGGAGAGTCGCGCCCGGGCCCGGGCCACGGTCCACATGTGGCCGACCCTCGCGCAGTCCACGTCGTTCATCCGGCCGGCGTGCACCTCCGCGGTGAGCACGTCCGCGGCCGGGTGCTGCCCGGCCTCCCGCAGCTCGGGCCAGTGGGACGGCCGCCGGTCGACGCGGGGCTCGGCAACCTGGGTGTCCTTGGCCCGGGTGCGGGACGCGATCGCCTCTTTCGCGAAGGCCCACCAGCCGCCGATCCGGGCGAACGGCCACAGCACCAGCACAGTGATGAGCGCGTACAGCACGTCCGTGAACAGCACCGACGCGAACACCTGGTAGTCGCCGGTGATCAGGACGATGAGGGAGAACAGCGGATCCTGAACGGGCAGCGGGTCCCAGCCCGCGCCGAAGGCGCCGGGGAAGACGAAGGCCAGCGCGATGAGCGCGCCCAAGGCCGCGATCAGAGCGCGCGCGGGCTGCGGGCGGCGGGTGACGACGTGCCGGATGATGTCGGACCAGCTGCCCAGGCGCGCCATGGCGAAGACGATGAGGCCGAAGGCCACGCCGTCGGCGACCGTGACGGCCTCGACTCCCTGGTAGTCCTTCGGCGAGGTGGTCCCCGCCCACCACCAGTCGTCCGGAGTGAGGAGCTTCAGGACGGCCCACTGATAGGGGATGCTGCCGTGCCGCCACAGTGACCACAGGAAGAGCCCTGCCGCCAAGGGGACGAAGAAGCCGACGATGGTGACGGGCGCCAGGCGCTCCTCCTGGCTCGTGGCCTTGCGCCGCCGGTAGCCGTAGCGCCAGACGCCGGGTAGGGCCGTGGGCCGCGGTTCGTCGAGCCAGTCGGCGACGGGTGAGCGGGGCTGCGCGGCGGGCGGGGCATACGCGGATTGGCGGCGGACATCTCGCCGAGCATCCGCATCAC
>NZ_JACBWZ010000375.1 GCF_013870595.1 Streptomyces sp. WELS2
GCCCAGTCCCGGCTGCGCGGCTACCGCCAGGCGCTCGCGGCGGCCTCGGCGTCGGAATAGGCGGGTACGGCTCTCCCCTCGGCGGTCGGCAGCAGCTCGACACGGCCGGGTCGCGCGGGCAGCACCGCTACGACCGGCCGGGGGAGAGGGGCGGTGGCGGCCGTCAGGGCGCGCACCAGATCCTCGCCGGTGGCGTCGGCGACGGCTGTGGGAACCAGGCTCACGAGAACGGCGTCGACGGCACCGTGCCGGGCCAGCAGACCGACGCACCTGCGCAGCCGGTCCTCGCCGACCGCTGCCGTGACGTCCACGGGATTGCCGGCGGTGGCGCCGGCGGGCAACAGGGCGAGGACTTCGTCCACCAGGCCGGCGGCCAGCGGCGGAACGACCAGTCCGGCCTCCGCACACGCGTCGGCGGCCAGGACCCCGACTCCGCCCGCGTTGCTGACGACGGCGACCCTCCTGCCGTGCGGCAGCGGCTGGGCGTGCAACAGCGCGGCCGTGTCGAGAAGTTCCCCGATGGTGCGCGCGGCGGTGACTCCGGCCTGGGTGAACAGGGCCCGCCGGGTCATCGTCGGGGTGGCCGCCGCAGCGGTGTGCGAGGCGGCGGCCCGTCGTCCGGCCGTCGACCGGCCGGCGTCCACCGTGAGCACCGGCATGGTACGGGCCACCCGGCGGGCGGTACGCGAGAAGGCACGGGGATTGCCGAACGACTCCAGGTGCAGCAGCGCCAGGTCCGTGTGCCCGTCGCTCTCCCACCACTGGAGCATGTCGTTGCCGCTGACGTCGGCCTTGTCACCGAGCGAGACGAACGTCGACACGCCGATGCCGAGCCTGCCGAGCCCGTCCAGCAGGGCGATGCCGACACCTCCGGACTGCACCGCCACCCCGGCGGTGCCGGCCCCGGGGTGCCGGGCGGCGAAGGTGGCGTCGAGGTGGACGGCCTCCTCGGTGTTGGCCAGGCCCAGGCAGTTCGGGCCGACGAGCCGCATGCCATGACGCCGGCACGTGTCCAGAAGAGCGCTGCCCCGGTCCTTGTCCAGGCCGGCGGACACGACCAGCAGGGAGCGCACGCCGGCCCCTCCGCACTCCTCGGCCACCTCGGGGACGGTCCGGGCCGGCACCGCGATCACGGCGAGATCGGGCACACACGGCAGGAGCGCCACCGACCGCCAGGCGTGCACCCCCGCGATCGCGGCGGCCTCCGGGTGCACGGCGAACAGCCGCCCGGTGAAGGAACCGTCGTGGATGTTGCGCAGGACGGCGCGTCCCACGGACCCGGGTCTGCGGCCGGCGCCGATCACCGCGACGGTTCGGGGCCGCAGCAGCGGCTCCAGGCTGTTGACGTCGCAGACCCGGCCGCGGGCGTCCACGGCGCTCAGGTAGTTCTCGTCCTGTGCGAGCTGGACCGTGCAGTGCACTTCGGGCCCGTCGAAGTGGCGGACGACACGCAACCCCAGATCCCGGAAGACCTCCAGCACGGAGTGGTTCTCGGCCAAGGCGTCGGCGCGGAAGGCGGTGATGCCCGCGGTGCGCGCGGCGTCGGCGAGGTGCTCCAGAAGGAGGGTGCCCACACCACGGTGGTGCCAGTGGTCCGCCACGGCCACCGAGATCTCCGCTGTGCCGCCTCCCGGCAGGACCTCGTACTCGGCCAGTCCCACCAGGCGGCCGTCGTACTCGGCGGCCAGCGCGCGGTATCCGGGGAGGTTCCCCGCGGACGCCACTCGGTCCGCGGCGTGCCGGGCGGAGGCCGGGTCGAGCGAGAAGAACCGCAGCCGCAGGTTTTCCGGTGACATGTCTTCGTACAGCCGCTGTACCTGTGCGCGGTCCGGTGGCCCCGCCCGCCGTATGCGAACGGTGGTTCCGTCGGTCAGCAGAGCGTGCACCGGGGTTTCCTGGATGCCGGTCATCACGAGCTCTCCCTCCGGGGATTCCGTTCCAGCGTTCGGCGGCGGACCCCGGCGGCACAGGGGCTGACCGGGGCACCGCGGGGTCCGAACGGCCCCGCGGCGGAGCGCTTCGGCCGGCGAGCCCGGGAGGAGCACCATGCCGACGCGGCGCAGGTCCTTTCCGGGGCGCGGGCCGATCGGCCCCTCGGGTTGGCCTGGTCGGCTCATGACCTGCTGGTGGTCGGGCGGCAAGTGTGAAGGGCAGGCACTTCGAGCACCGGTACCGCCCCGCCGGCTCCCGGTGCCGTCCTGGAGGTGAGCCGCCGTGATGTTCTGGTACGGCCACGGTGCCGGTGGCTGGGGTCTGTTCGCCATGTCCGTGAGCATGGTCGTCTTCTGGGCGTTGCTCATCGCCTTCGGTGTCCTTCTGTACCGCTCCCTGGCGAGGCCGGGAGGGGACAGCGGCCGCGTCGGTGGCCGGCCGCCGGATGCCTCCCCCGACCGGATCCTTGCCGAACGGTTCGCCCGTGGCGAGATCGACGAGGACGAATACCGGCGCCGACTGTCCGTCCTGCGGGACGACACGGGTGGCGGCCCCTGGGCCGGTCGACGTCGAGCCTGAGGAGACAGCCGGTGCGGCGCCCGGGCCGCGCAGGAAACGCGGCGTCGCGTCACACACATCGTCGACGGAGGAAAGGTGCCGCCCCAATGACTCAGCACATCGCGCGGGGGCCGGAGACCACCTGGGCGGCCAGACTGACGGGAACCCTGCTGTGTCTCGCGGTGGCCGTCATACACGTCAAGGACCAGGGCGGCGTCACGACGACGAGGGATCCCTACTACGTCGGTGTGGGCTATCACGTCCTCGAGATCGTCGCCGTGGTCACCGCCGTACTGCTTCTCGTCGGTCTCGTCCGACCGGGATGGTTGCTGGCGGCCGGGGTTGCCGTGGGGCCCCTGGCGGGGTACCTCCTGTCCCGAGGTCCGGGACTGCCCCGCTACACCGACGACATCGGCAACTGGACGGAACCGCTCGGCCTGGTCAGCCTGGCCGTCGAAGGAGCCCTCCTGATCTTGTC
Source organism: Streptomyces sp. WELS2 (assembly GCF_013870595.1). GTDB lineage: Bacteria > Actinomycetota > Actinomycetes > Streptomycetales > Streptomycetaceae > Streptomyces. The sequence goes on from NZ_JACBWZ010000375.1 coordinate 2,969, forward strand.
GGCGCCGCTCGCCGCGCGCGGTCCGCGCCGCGGAAGCCCTTGAACCCGGCGTCACCGGCACCTGCCCTGTGGTCGCCGTCGGCGACCGCATCACCCAGCCCGAGGTGCCGCTGGGGGCGACAGCCGAGGCGCCACGGGGGTTGGACGAACGGTGTCGCCCGGAACCGAGACACTTTCCTCGATGGGTCCCTCGTATGCCCGGGCCCACACGACCTCGCCGTCTTCCGCGGCATGCGCGAACAGCGTCGACCGGACGGCGGCGTAGACGACCCCGTCCCGGGCGCACGGGGTATCGGACGCGTACACCAAACGGCTGTCGTTCTCCACCCGCCACAGGTCGCCCGTGGCGGCGTCGAACGCCACGAGTCGCAGCGGACTGCCACGGTGGTAGCGCCGGTGTGCCCGCCTACCGGTGGAACACCGGCACCGCACCGGCCGGAGCACCGTCGGGCCGCCGCTCGAAGCGGCCGTTCACGGGAACAGCCCGGCGCCGAGCGGGCGTTGCCGGTCGAAGCCGGGGAGGATGAGGAAGGTCGCGCCGGCGGTGGTGGTGGTGAAGTCCAGCAGCGCGTCGGAACCGTCCATGTGGGCGAGTGTCTTCGTGAAGGTGTCCAGGTCGTTCTGGAAGCTGATGAAGAGCAGGCCGGGGGTGGGCCCGTCGGTGCTGTAGGAGCGGCGGAGCATGAGGCCGGCGCCGACCACGTTCGGGTGGGCCCGGCGGACGTGGGCGTCGGCCGGGATCAGGTAGCGTCCGTCCGGTGTCTTGGCGCCGAGGTCCGGGTCCGAGCCGGCGCTCCCGCCGGAGAGGGGCGCACCGGTGGCTCTGCGCCGGCCGAAGACCGCCTCCTGCTCGGCCACGGAGAGCGCGGCGAACCGCGGCAGGTCGAGTTCCATGCGCCGCAGCACGGCGATCGTGCCGCCGGCGACCGGGGCGGGTCCGGCCAGCCACAGATGACGCCGCTGTTCGGCCGTCGTGTGCGGGCCCACGATGCCGTCGACGAAGCCGAGCAGGTTGCGGGGCGCGGAGAGGCCCTCGCGCACGGGAACGTCCGGGCCGCGGCGCCCGGACTGCCGCCAGCGTTCCCGGATCCGGTCCCCGGCCTGCCCCAGCAGCGCGGCTGCCACGACCGGTAACAGCAACGGGTCGCCGGCGCAGATCTGCACCAGCAGGTCCCCGCCGCGCGACCGCGGGGCGATCCGCTCGCGGGAGAACCGGGGCAGGTCCGCCGCGCCGGGCAGGGAGGGACCGGCCGCGCGTACCAGCCGTGGCCCCACCCCGATCGTCACCGTCAGATCACCCGGCGCCAGGCCCAGCAGGCGCGGATCGGTCCCCGCGGTGAGCGTGCGGACGGCCTCGCCGAGTCCGGCCAGCAGCGGGCCGACGGCCACACCGTCGGCGACGTCGGCCACCACCGCCAGGAGGTTCGGCTGGGCCGTTCGCGGGAGCGTGACGCCCGCCTGGTGCGGACCGGTGGGGGAGACCCGTGGGGTGGGCGTGGGGGAAGGGGGGCGGTCCTGCCGGACCGCGGGGGGTTCGCACCCCGCCGTGAGCCCGGTGGCCGCCACGGCCCCACCGGCACCGAGGAACGTACGGCGTGACGGGCGGGATTCGGCTCGGCTCACGTTGTGCAGGATGCCATATCCCTTCCGGCCGGGGCGAGTTGACCGTCCCCGCACCGGGCCGGCTTCATGCCAGGATGAGGCCATGCCTCGTCTGCGTCTTCGTGTGATGGCCGCCTTGTTGAGCACACTCGCATGCCTACTGGCCGGCTGCGGGTCCGGCGACGACGGGCCGGACCACGGCCGGCGGCCCTCCGGGGCGCACGTGACCATCAGGGTGCCGGCCGACGCCCCGACGATCTCGGACGCGGTGGCCCTCGCCCGCCCCGGTGACCTGGTGCTGGTCGCCCCGGGCGTCTACCACGAGTCGGTGAAGGTCTCCACGCCCCGGGTCACCCTGCGTGGCGAGTCCCGCGACAAGGTCGTCATCGACGGGCGGACTCGGCAGCCGAACGGCATCGTCGTCTCCGCGCCCGGAGTGGCCGTGCAGAACCTGACCGTGCGGAACAACACGCAGAACGGGGTCCTGGTCACCGGTTCCGCGAAGGCGGCCGCCGGGCTGCCGGGGCGTTCCGGGGGCTACGACACCGGTGACGAGCCGGTCACCTTCCTGAAGTCGTTCCTGGTCTCCCATGTGACCGCGACCCGCAACGGCCTGTACGGCATCTACGCGTTCTCCGCGCAGAACGGCGTCATCGAGCACTCGTACACCTCGGGCGCGGCCGACTCGGGAATCTACGTCGGCCAGTGCAAGCCCTGCCGCGTCGTGGTGCGGGACAACATCGCCGAGCTCAACGCGGTCGGGTACGAAGGCACCAACGCCGGCGGGGACATGTACGTGATCGGCAACCGCCTCGTCGGCAACCGGGTCGGACTCACCACCAACTCCGACCACCAGGAGAAGCTGCTGCCCCAGCGGGACGCCGTCATCGCGGGCAACCTGATCGCCGCCAACCAGCAGCGGGCCACCCCGGAACAGGCCGACGGCGGGTGGGGCACCGGCATCGGCGTCGACGGCGGCAGCGCCAACCGCTTCCTGCGCAACCGCGTCACCGGCAACAGCACCGCCGGGCTGGTGATCACCGCGACCGCCGACATCCCTCCGGTCGGCAACCAGATCGTGGACAACACCTTCGACGGCAACGGCGTCGACGTCGGCTGGTCGTTCCCCGGCGCCACACGGGGGCGGGGCAACTGCCTGCGGGGCAACGAACTGGGGCGCACGGTGCCCGCCCGGCTCGCGACGACCGCGGTCTGCCCGCTGCCCGCCGGGGCACGATGCTGTTCGACCTGCGCGAGCGGATCCGGGTGCAGAGCAA
>NZ_JACBWZ010000376.1 GCF_013870595.1 Streptomyces sp. WELS2
ACTGCACGGGCCAGGTCCACAGGGAGCGGCGCCAGCCGAGGCGGCGCTGGCCGAGCGGGCGGGCCGGCCGGTGATCGTGGTCGCGAACGCGGGCACCGTGAACACCGTCGACTTCGACGATCTGCGGGCGATCGCCGCGCTGAGGGAACGGTACGACTTCTGGCTGCACGTGGACGGGGCGTTCGGCGCGTTCGCCGCGCTCAGCCCCCGGTACGCGGCGCTGGTCGACGGACTGGACGCGGCCGACTCGGTCTGCGTGGACCTGCACAAGTGGCTGAACGTCCCCTATGACGCGGCCGTTCAGTTCACCCGGCGCCGCGATCTGCAGGTGGCGGTGTTCCACAACGCCTCGCCGTATCTGGGACCGCCCACGGGCGAACCGGAGTTCCTGCACCTGACCCCGGAGAACTCACGCCGGCTGCGGGCCCTGCCGGCCTGGTTCTCGCTGATGGCCTACGGGCGGGCCGGGCACCGGGAGATCGTGGAGCGCGATGTGGCGCTGGCCCGCCGGCTCGGCGCGGGTGTCGAGGCACTGCCGGGTCTGCGCCTGCTGGCCCCGGTGCGGCTCAACGTCGTCTGCTTCACCCTCGCCGCGGACCCGTCCGAGGAGCGGGTGGCACGGCTGGCCCGGGCGGTCGCCGAGTCCGGGGAGGCGTTCGTGACGCCGACGGTCCACGACGGGGTGCCCGGGCTGCGCGCGGCGTTCAGCAACTGGCGGACCACCGAGGCGGACACCGACCGGGTGCTGCGGGTCCTGGCCGCTTCGGTCTGACGCCTCGTCGGTGATGCGGAACGGCCGTACGGGAGCATGGCGGCCGGATCAGACCGGCGGCAGGCCCCCGCGGGCGCGGATCCGCCTTTGCCGCGCGGGAGTTCACCGGTACCCGGTGACGTCCGCCGGTTTGCCCGCGTCCTGCACCTCGGTCAGGTACCGCCAGGCGTCCGGGCGGCTGCCGTCGAGGTCGGTGAAGCCGTACACCCGCGCCAGGCCGCCGCTGGAGAGGGACTGCCCGTTGAGCCGGGCCACGTCCGGGTCGGCGGCCAGCGCCGCCACGGCCCGGCCGGTGAAGCGCGGGGTCTCGGAGATGGCGAAGTGGGGTTCGCGGTCCAGGGCGTCCCGCCAGTTCTCCTCGCGCACGCCGAACTCGTCGAGCATGATCTCCGAGCGCATCCAGCCCGGTGTCAGGGCCACCGCCGTCGCGCCGCGCGGCCCGAGTTCGTGCCCCAGGGCGAAGGCCATGCGCAGGACGGACGCCTTGGCGAGGTCGTAGAAGAAGTTCACGCGGTAGGTGTCGCGGTTGTACTCGGCGGTGCCGTCGGTGACCTCCACGACCAGGCCGCCGGGCCGGCGCAGGAGCAGCGGCAGGGCGTAGTGACTGGTGACGGCGTGGGTCTCGACGGCGAGGCGGAGCAGCCGCAGCCCGCTGTCGAGGTCGTGCTCCCACACGGGGGTGTTCCACTCGAAGAGCTTCTCCCCGCCCCAGATGTCGTTGACGAGGACGTCGAGGCGGCCCCGTTCTCCGGCGATCCGGTCCACCAGGTGCCGTACGGCCGAGTGGTCGAGGTGGTCGGCCACCACGGCGATGCCCCGGCCGCCGGCCTCGGTGACGAGGTCGGCGGTGTCCTCGATGGTCTCGGGGCGGTCGTACTCCGAGCGGCGGGAGCGGGTGCTGCGGCCGGTGACGTACACGGTGGCGCCGGCCGCGCCGAGTTCCACGGCGATGCCCCGGCCCGCGCCCCTTGTCGCCCCGGCCACCAGCGCCACCTTGCCGTCCAGCGGTCCTGTCATGTCCTGCCTCCCGTGTGCGGTGCCTGCTGTGTCCTGCCACTCTCACGGGGATACCGGACATCTTCTGTCGGTGTTTGGTGGGCGTCCGGGATCAGTGCCCGCGGTCGATCCACTCCTGGAGGTGCGGGGCCTCCGCGCCGATGGTGGTGGCGTCGCCGTGCCCGGTGAGGACCTTGGTCCCGGCCGGCAGGGTGAGGAGACGGTCGCGGATGGAGTCGATGATGGTCGGGAAGTGGGAGAAGGAGCGTCCGGTGGCGCCCGGGCCGCCCTGGAAGAGGGTGTCGCCCGTGAAGACGGTGCCGAGGCCGGGGTCGTACAGGCAGACGGCGCCCGGGGCGTGGCCGGGGGTGTGCAGCACGGTGAGGTCGGCGCCGGCGGCCTCGATGACCTGGCCGTCGAGGAGGTGCCGGTCGGGTTCGCGGTCCGGGTGGGTCTGCCTCCACAGCGGCAGGTCGTCGGGGTGCAGCCAGATCGTGGCGCCGGTCAGGTCGGCCAGGCGCGGGGCGGCGTTGACGTGGTCGTTGTGGGCGTGCGTGCACACGATGGCGGTCAGCCGGCGGTCGCCGACGGCGCGGGCGATGGCCTCGGCGTCGTGGGCGGCGTCGATGACGATCACCTCGTGGTCGTCGCCGACGAGCCACACGTTGTTCTCCACGTCCCAGCTGCCGCCGTCCAGGGTGAACCGGCCGCTGGTGACGAGGCGTTCGATCCGCGCGGTCATCACAGCACCACCACCGAACGCAGTACGTCGCCGTGGTGCATCCGCTCGAAGGCCTGCTCCACCTGGTCGAGTTCGATGGTCTCGGTGACGAACGCGTCGAGCGGCAGGCGGCCTTGCAGATGCAGGTCGATCAGCATCGGGAAGTCGCGGCTGGGCAGGCAGTCGCCGTACCAGCTGGACTTCAGGGCGCCGCCGCGGCCGAACACGTCCAGCAGGGGCAGTTCGAGCTTCATGTCGGGGGTGGGGACGCCGACGAGGACGACGGTGCCGGCCAGGTCGCGGGCGTAGAAGGCCTGCCGGTAGGTCTCGGGGCGGCCGACGGCCTCGATGACGACGTCGGCGCCGAAGCCGCCGGTCAGCTCGCGGATCGCCTCGATGGGGTCGGTCTCCTTGGCGTTGACGGTGTGGGTGGCGCCCAGGGTGCGTGCCGTGTCCAGCTTGCGGTCGTCGATGTCCACGGCGATGACGCGGGCCGCGCCGGCCAGGTTCGCCCCGGCGATGGCCGCGCCACCGACACCGCCGCAGCCGATGACGGCGACCGAGTCGCCGCGGCCGACGCCGCCGGTGTTGATCGCGGCGCCGATGCCGGCCATCACCCCGCAGCCGAGGAGGCCCGCGACCGCCGGGGAGACGGCCGGGTCGACCTTGGTGCACTGGCCGGCCGCGACGAGCGTCTTCTCGGCGAAGGCGCCGATGCCGAGGGCCGGGGACAGCTCCTGGCCGGTGGCGGCGAGGGTCATCTTCTGCCGGGCGTTGTGGGTGTTGAAGCAGTACCAGGGCCGGCCGCGCAGACAGGCCCGGCACTGCCCGCACACCGCACGCCAGTTGAGGATGACGAAGTCCCCCGGGGCGACGTCGGTGACGCCCTCGCCGACCGACTCCACGACGCCGGCGGCCTCGTGGCCGAGCAGGAAGGGGAAGTCGTCGGAGATGCCGCCCTGCTTGTAGTGCAGATCGGTGTGGCAGACCCCGCAGGCCTGGACGCGTACGACGGCCTCGCCGGGCCCCGGGTCCGGCACCACGATCGTCTCGACCCGTACGGGCTCGTTCCTGCCCGGTGCGATGACCCCGCGTACTTCCTGCGCCATGGCCTGTCCCTTCATCGAATGCCTTCGCCGACGACCCTACGACGCGGCCGGCCGGCAGCGGGAAGGATCACACACATGATCGCGGATCTTTCCGGCCACCGTCGGCCGCGGCGCGGGCGGGGGGTCAGCGCAGGCGGACGGGAACGGCGTTCACCAGGCCGAGCACGGGCGCCGCGGGGGCGATGACCTGCTCCAGCTGGCGCAACTGGTTCAGTTCGCGCAGGTGCTTCAGCTCCCGCACCTGGTCGCTGACCTTCGGTACCCGGCTGCGGTGCGGCTCGGGGATGTCACCGGCGGTGAGCGAGTCCAGCGTGGAGAGTGCGGCGAGCTTTCCGACGAGGGGGGCGCCGGTGCCCGCCGCGTCCGCCTGGGGGGCGGCGATGCCGGCGATCCCGGCGGCCAGTCCGACGGCGGCGGCGATGCGACGTGTTGAGATCATGCCCTCAGCAACGGCCCGGTGCCCCGGCCGGACACGGGTGGCGCAGCGGGCTCACCCGTGAGGCGGACCGCGGCGGCTGCGCTTGCCGGGGCCGCCGGGGCGGAGGAGTCTCGTCAGGGGGGACCCGTGGCGGTCCGCTCACGGGCGCGGGCCGCGGGCGCCTGAAGGAGGTCACCATGGGCAGCGCGACGGGCTCCGCTTTCGACGCCGAGACACTGCGCCGGGGCATAGAGGGCAACACCGGCAACACTCTTCTGTCGCTGTACGCGGACGACGCGCGGATCCGCATCGTCGACCGTGTCCACCAGCCCAGTCACCCCACGGAGCTGCACGGGCGGGTGCAGATCGCCGAGTTGCTGGACGACATCTACCACCGCGACATGACGCACAAGCTCGAGCGGTGCGTCATCCAGGGCGACCACGCCGCCTACAGCGAGTCCTGCGAGTACGCGGACGGCACCCGGGTCCTGGCCGAGTCGATGCTCACGCTGCGGGACGGCAAGATCGCCGACCAGCTGATCATCCAGGCCTGGGACGAGTAGACCGGGCCCCGGCGGCGCGGGAAAGGCGGTCGGCAGGTCGTACGCACACTCGGTTACGCTGTACGCGGGCCGTGACTGGCGCTGAGGTGGAGCACCACCGGGGAGCGGCCCGCGAGGTCAGCCGCGCGCCTGGGCGAGAAGAGTCGATCCAGTCCAGGAGTTCGCCGCATGACCCAGACCCAGGCCGCCCGTCTGATGGACGGCACCGCGCTCGCCCGCCGCATCGTGGAGGACACCGCGCGGCAGGCCGCCGCGCTCACCGAGCGCACCGGCACCGCGCCGTGTCTCGCGACCGTACTGGTCGGCGAGGACCCGGCCTCGGTGACCTACGTCCGCATGAAGCAGAACCGCTGCCGCAAGGCCGGCATCACCTCCCGGCACGTCGCCCTTCCGGCCGGCACCACGACGGAGGAACTCGTCGGTACGCTGCGGGAGTTGTCGGCCGACCCGGCAGTGCACGGGATCCTGTTGCAGCACCCGGTGGGCGACCACATCGACGAGCGGGCCGCGTTCGAGGCGATCGCGCCGGAGAAGGACGTGGACGGTGTCACCTTCGCCTCGTTCGCCACGATGAGCTTCGGGCTGCCGGGCTTCGTCTCCTGCACGCCGGGCGGCATCCTGCGGCTGCTGGACGAGTACGGCGTCGACCCGGCCGGGAAGCGGGCCGTGGTGGTGGGGCGCAGCGCGATCCTCGGCAAGCCGGTGGGCATGCTGCTGCTGGCGCGGGACGCGACCGTGACGTACTGCCACTCGCGCACCCGGGACCTGTCGGCGGCGGTGCGCGAGGCCGACATCGTCGTGGCCGCGGTGGGCCGGCCGCGGCTGATCCGCGGGCAGGACATCAAGCCGGGCGCGGTCGTGGTCGACGCGGGCTACAACCCGGGCAACGTGGGCGACGTCGACTTCGACTCGGCCGTGGAGCGGGCCTCGCTGATCACGCCGGTGCCGGGCGGCGTGGGCCCGATGACGATCGCCACGCTGCTGGAGCAGACGGTGACGGCGGCCGGCCGGCAGCTCGGGGCGTAGGCGTGCCGCACCGGGACGCGGGTGACGCGCGTACCGGGTGATCGAACGGACGAAGGCCTTCCGGGGGCGTGTGGCGACGGCTGCGACCGTGCTCGGGAGGCCCTCGTGCTCCCTCACGGCTGCGCCGGCCGTCCCTGGACAGCGGCCGTCCCGGGCGGGGCACGCCGGGGCGGCCGAAGTCGGACGGGGCCGCACCGTTCCGGCCGAGACGGGTTTGGTGGGTCCGCTCGCGGCGGA
>NZ_JACBWZ010000377.1 GCF_013870595.1 Streptomyces sp. WELS2
CCCCGAGGCGGCCGTCGACTCCTACGACTCCACGGTCACCGGTCCCGAGGTCAACTCGGCCGAGAAGTTCCTGACCGTGCTCACCGACCAGCCGACCCTGGCCGACAGCGAGCCGACCACCAGCACCAAGAAGCTGGACGCAGCCCTGTCCGCCCGCGTCGACCTGATGCGCGGCGCCGAGTCCGCGCTCTACGACCACCGCACCAAGGACCTGGAAAAGCTCCGGGACGACGACGTCACCGCCCTGGAGATCCGCGTCGCCGTCCTCGGCGTACTGCTGCTGGTCGCGGTCGGCGTCGCCACCGCCATGGCGCGCAGCCTGACCCGCCCGCTGTCGGTGCTGCGCCGCGGCTCGGCCCGCCTGGCCGAGACCGAGGACCCGGCGGCCCAGGACCCGATCGCCTTCACCGGCCGCAACGACGAGTTCGCCCAGGTGGTCCGCTCGGTCAACGCCCTGCACGCGCACGCCGTCGCCCTGCACGAGCGGGTGGCCACCCTGGAGACCGACCGCAAGCACCTGGTGGGCCAGCGCCAGAAGATGGCCGACGCCCGCGAGGAACTGCGCGCCGAACTCGCCGACTCCGCCGCCCAGCTGGAACGGCTGCGCACCAGCATCGGCTCCACCTTCGTCAACCTGGCGCTGCGCACCCTGGGCCTGGTCGAACGCCAGCTGGCGGTCATCGAGGGACTGGAGGACCGCGAGCAGGACCCCGAGCGCCTCTCGACCCTCTTCAAGCTGGACCACTTCGCCACGGTCATGCGCCGGCACAGCGAGAACCTGCTGGTCCTCGCCGGCACCGAGCACGTCCAGCAGCACCCCGGCCCGGTGCCGCTGGTCGACGTGGTCCGGGCGGCGGTCAGCGAGATCGAGCGCTACGAACGCGTCCGCATCGCCTCCCTGCCGCCGCACGCGCACGTGGCCGGGTTCGCCGCCGACGACCTCTCCCACCTGCTGGCCGAACTGATGGAGAACGCCACGTCGTTCTCCCCGCCGGAGCTGCCGGTGGAGGTCTCCGGCTGGCTCCTGGAGTCGGGCGAGGTCATGCTCTCCGTCCAGGACGAGGGCATCGGCGTGGCCAAGGAGCGCCTGGGCCGCCTCAACGCCCGCCTCGCCGACTTCGACCCGCAGTCCCTCTACGACCAGAACGACGCCGACGGCCTCGGCCTCGGCCTCTACGTCGTCGCGCGCCTCGCCCACCGGCACGGTGTGCGGGTCCAGCTGCGCGAGCAGAAGCAGGGCGGCACCGCGGCGGTCGTGGTCCTGCCGGCCCAGCTCCTCGCCGAGGCCCCGCCGACCGCCCTCCCGCCGAAGACCGCGCCCGGCAGCACCACGGGTACGTACACCCTGCCGGGCGCCGACGCGGAGGCCAACTCCAACGTCCTGCGGACCCGCGCCAAGGACCCGCTGGTGGCCCTGGCCGAACGGGCCGTACGGGACACCCACGAGCAGGCCACCCCGCCCACCGAACCCACGGAGACCCGCCCCAAGCCGACGGAGACCCCCGCCGAGACGACGATGGAACTCCTCCTGCCGACACCACAGGAGGATCCGGCGGAACAGCGGAAGCAGGCGGAACCGGCCCCGGCGACCCGGCCCACGGCCCCGGCGGCCGCCGACGGCGAGCACACCCCGCAGGGGCCACCCGCACCCGACGGCGAAACCCGCACCGGTGGTGCGGGTGGGCACCCGGGAGCCGAGGCGAACGCATGGGCCGAGGCGCCGCAGGCAACTGGTGCCGTCGGGCACCCTGAAGCCGACGGCGGAGCCGAGACGAACGCACCCGCCGAGCCGCCGGAGGCGGACGCTCCCGAGCAGCTCACCAGCAAGGGTCTCCCCAAGCGCACACCCAGGATCACCGCCCCCGCCGCCCAGCCCCGCCAGCGCAACACCAGCGTCGACGCCGAGGCCCTGCGCCGCAGGCTCGGCGGCTTCCGCAGCGGCGCCCAGGCCGGCTACCGCGCCGCGGAGACGGAGATCGCCGAGAAGACGGCCGGCCACCGACGGCCGGCCGGCTACGCACACGCCGAAGAAGCCACGGGGGGCACAGCCGAGGAGGCAAGCAGTTGACCGCGCCCACTACCTACGGACTGAGCACTGAAGCCCGTAACCTGCACTGGCTGCTGACCAACCTGGTCGAGGAAGTACCCGGCATCCAGTCCGTCGCCGTGGTCTCCTCGGACGGACTGCTGCTGCTGTCGTCCGACCCGGCCCACACGGAGCAGTCCCGTGCGGCCCGCCCGGCGAAGGGCCCGCGCGGGTCCGCCGCCGACCTCGCCACCATCGTCTCCGGCATCGGCAGCCTCACCGTGGGCGCCGCCCGGCTGCTGGAGTACGGCGGGGTCAAGCACACCATGGTCGCGATGGACGAGGGCAGCCTGTTCGTGATGTCGATCAGCGACGGCTCGCTGCTCGGCGTGCACGGCTCGGCCGAGTGCGACATGAGCGTGGTGGCGTACCACATGGCGCTCTTCGTGGGCCGCGCCGGGCATGTCCTGACCCCCGAACTCCGCAGCGAGCTGCGCAAGTCCATGGAGTCCGAGTCGACGGGGAGCACCCGGTGAGCGGCCCCGCGAACAAGCCCGGCAAGCAGCGGCTCCCGGTGCGCGGCGGCGACCGCAAACCCGCCCGCGTCCGCCCCTACTCGCTCACCGGCGGCCGTACCCGCTTCGGCCACGTCCTCCTCGTGGAGACGTTCGTGGCCGCGCTGGAGGCCCCCGAGGAGCGCAAGGAACTGACGAACGGCTCGCAGGCCGGCCCGGGCATGCCGGAGATGCTGGCCATCGTCGAGTTGTGCCGCCGTATGCGCACGGTGGCCGAGATCGCCGCGCTGCTGAAGATGCCGCTCGGCGTGGTCCGCGTCCTCCTGAGCGATCTCGCGGACCAGGGAAAGATCCGTGTGTACGGCACCGGAACCGGTCACGGCACCGGCCGGCCGAACCGCGCGCTGCTGGAAAGGGTGCTGAGTGGACTCCGCCGTCTCTGACGCCACCGCCGCCTTCGGGGGCGCTCCCCTCGCCGCCTCCCACGGCGAGCCGGACGAGGACTTGAGGTCCTGGCAGACCGACCGTACGCGGGCCCCCATCGCGACGAAGATCGTGGTGGCGGGCGGCTTCGGCGTCGGCAAGACCACCCTCGTCACCTCCGTCTCGGAGATCACGCCCCTGCAGACCGAGGCGCTGATGACCGAGGCCAGCGAGGACACCGACGACCTGTCCGCCACCCCGGGCAAGCTCACCACCACCGTGGCCATGGACTTCGGCCGCATCACGCTCGACGACGACCTGGTGCTCTACCTGTTCGGCACGCCGGGCCAGCAGCGGTTCTGGTTCATGTGGGACGACCTGGTGCGTGGCGCGATCGGCGCCGTCGTCATGGCCGACACCCGCCGCCTGAAGGACTGCTTCCCCGCGCTGGACTACTTCGAGAGCTGCGGACTGCCCTACGTCGTCGCCGTGAACCACTTCGACGGCAGCGAGCGGTTCGAACCGGAGGACGTGCGGGAGGCGCTGACCATACCCGCGCACATCCCTGTCATGATCATGGACGCGCGGCGGCGGTTCTCGGTGCTCGAGACCCTCCTGGCCCTCGTCGGCCACGCGCTGGACGAAACCCCCGAGTAGTCCTGATAGGAGTCCCCACCCGCATGCGGAAGATACTCGTCGTCGGAGCCGGCCAGTCCGGCCTCCAGCTCGCCCTCGGCCTGCAGTCGCACGGCTACGAGGTCACCCTGATGTCTAACCGGACCGCGGACGAGATCCGCACCGGCCGGGTCATGTCGACGCAGTGCATGTTCCACACGGCACTCCAGCACGAGCGCGACCTGCAGCTGAACTTCTGGGAGTCCCAGGCTCCGAAGATCGAGGGGCTCGGCGTCTCGGTCGCCGCGCCCGGCTCGCACGACCCGGGCCCCACCCAGCGGGCCATCGACTGGGTGGGCAGGCTGGACGGATACGCGCAGTCGGTCGACCAGCGGGTGAAGATGGCCGGCTGGATGGAAACCTTCGCGCAGCGCGGCGGCCAGCTGGTCATCCACGGCGCGGCCGTCGGCGACCTGGACTACTTCTCCCGCACCTACGACCTCGTGCTGGTCGCGGCCGGCAAGGGCGAACTGGTGTCGATGTTCGCCCGCGACCCCGAGCGCTCCCCGTACGCCGAGCCGCAGCGGGCGCTGGCGGTGGCGTACGTGCACGGGCTCGGTCCGCGCCCGGAGCACCCGGAGTTCGACGCGGTCCGCTGCAACCTGGTCCCCGGGGTCGGCGAGCTGTTCGTCATGCCGACGCTGACCACCTCCGGCCGCGCCGACATCCTGTTCTGGGAGGGCATACCGGGCGGTCCGCTCGATGTCTTCCGCGGCGTCAAGGACCCGGCGGAGCACCTCTCCCTGACCCTGGAACTCATGGAGAAGTTCACGCCCTGGGAGCACGCGCGGGCCACCAAGGTCGAACTGACCGACGCGGGCGGCACGCTGGCCGGGCGCTACGCCCCGACCGTGCGCAACCCCGTCGGCCGGCTGCCCTCGGGCGGTCTGGTCCTGGGCGTGGCCGACGTGGTCGTGGCCAACGACCCGATCACCGGGCAGGGCTCCAACTCGGCGTCCAAGTGCGCGGCCGCGTACCTGGCCTCGATCCTGGAGCACGGCGACAAGCCCTTCGACGAGGAGTGGATGCGGGCCACCTTCGACCGCTACTGGGCCACCGCGCAGCACGTCACCAAGTGGACCAACGCCATGCTGGCGCCGCCGCCGGAGCACGTGCTGAACCTCATCGGCGCGGCCGGGTCGCTACAGCCCGTGGCGGACCGTTTCGCCAACGGTTTCAACGACCCCGCCGACTTCGAGGACTTCTTCTTCGACCCGGACAAGGCGACCGCCTACCTGGGATCGTTCACCGGAGCCTGATGGTTTTGTCCCCTTTTGACACCTGATGGCGGCGGGGGGACGCTGGTTCAGGTGTGCAGGGGGGACAAGCCATGGAGGAGTTTCCATGAACGCTCGACGTGTACGCCTGGCCGTTCTGGCGCCTATGGCGGTGTCGTCGCTCGTGCTGGGGACGGTGACGTTCTCCACCACGACCGCGGCGGCGGCATCGCCCACCTGTAGCGTCAGAAACACCGGCAACCCCGACAACCTGCTGGTCAGCGGCAACGGCTTCAGGCCGAACAAGGCCGTGGCCGTGGAATCCGCCAACGGGTCCGAGGGGAGCGTGAAGGCGGACGCAACCGGTCGCTTCTCCCTGACGGTCACCGACGCGAGCGGCACCGTCAGCGCCCAGCAGATCGGCGGCCCCGTGGTCGGGTGCGGCACGGCCGAGGAGGGGGAGCAGAAGAACGCCAAGGACCAGTACAACCAGGGCTTCAAGCAGGGCTTCGCGGCCGTGAAGGAGAACTGCGACGCGCAGCAGCAGCAACAACAGAATCAGGGCCTCACGCGCGTGGACGAGAACTTCCAGCGGGGGTTCAAGGACGGCGCGAAGCAGGCCACCGAAGAGTTCTGCGACTAGCCGGGTCCGCCCGCACCAGGGCGTACCGCGCCCAGGATCGGGTGGGCGGCGATCGGTGAGACCGTGACCCGCCCGCCCGGCCGTGGCGCCTGGACGACCTTCCCGTCCCCCACGTACATCGCCACGTGCGTCGCCTCGGGGAAGTACACCACCAGGTCCCCCGGGCGCAGCCGGCGCAGCGGCACCCTGGGAAGCCGGTCCCACTGCTCCTGGCTGGTGCGCGGGACCGGGACGCCCGCCTGGGCCCAGGCCCGCGAGGTCAGCCCCGAGCAGTCGTAGGAGTCCGGGCCCGCCGCGCCCCACGCGTAGGGCTTGCCGACC
>NZ_JACBWZ010000378.1 GCF_013870595.1 Streptomyces sp. WELS2
GGGCGGCCCAGTGGTCGCCGAGGTCGCGCAGTTCCTCGGTGCTCCAGCCGCGCAGCCGGTCCTTGAGCCGGTCGTCGGCGGGGATTTGGGGCAGTGCGACGAAACTGCCGCCGCCCCGGCCCCGCCGGGTGGTGACCAGCCCCCGCTGCCGCAGGGCCATGAGCGCCTCGCGCAGGGTGACCGTGGACACGCCCAGCTGTCCGGCCAGTTCGCTCTCGCCGGGAAGCTGCTCGCCGTCGGCGAGGAGGCCCAGCTCTATGGCGTCGCCGATGCGGCGGACGACCGCGTCGACGCGGGCCCGGGTGTCCACCGGGCTGAAGACGGCCCGGCGGGCGCCGCCGTCGGTCTCGGGCCGGCTCACGGTCACCACCTCGCTCGTTGACTGAAGATTTACCCTAACGCCCTCTTGAGACGTGACCTATGAGTTCATAGGTTTGCGGTCAACGTTGAGGGCGCCAGAAAGGTTCCCGTATGGAGGGAATTGCGATCCGGCTGCAGGGACTGCGGAAGTCGTTCGGCGAGACGGCCGCCGTGGCCGGCGTCGACCTGGAGATACGGGACGGCGAGTTCTTCTCGATGCTCGGCCCGTCCGGCTCCGGGAAGACGACCCTCCTGAGGCTGATCGCCGGTTTCGAGACGCCCGACCAGGGCCGGATCGAACTCGCGGGACAGGAGGTCACCGGCCTGGCCCCGTACGAGAGGGACGTGCACACCGTCTTCCAGGACTACGCCCTCTTCCCGCACATGACGGTCGAGCAGAACGTCGCCTACGGGCTGCGGGTGCGCAAGGTGCCGAAGGCCGAACGGCTGGCCCGCGCCCGTGAGGCGCTCGCCGAGGTCCGCCTCGAAGGCTACGGGCGGCGGCGGCCCGACCGGCTCTCCGGCGGACAGCGGCAGCGTGTCGCGCTGGCCCGCGCGCTCGTCGGCCGGCCCCGTGTGCTGCTGCTGGACGAGCCGCTCGGTGCCCTCGACCTGAAGCTGCGCCAGCAGATGCAGGTCGAACTCAAGGCGCTCCAGCGGGAAGTGGGCATCACCTTCGTCCTCGTCACCCACGACCAGGAGGAGGCGCTCACCATGAGCGACCGGATCGCCGTCGTCGACCGGGGCCGGATCGCCCAGACCGGCACGCCCGCGGAGATCTACGAGCGTCCGGCGACCGCGTTCGTCGCCTCCTTCGTCGGCGTCTCCAACCTCCTCGACGGGGAGACGGCCCACCGGATCGCCGGCGCCCCGGGCACCTACAGCATCCGCCCGGAGAAGATCCGCGTCCTGGAGGAGTCCGCCGGGCCGGACGAGCCGGAACACACCACCGCCACCGGCACCGTGGCCGAGGTCGTCTACCTCGGGGACGCCACCCGCTTCGTGGTCGACCTGGACGGCGGCGGCAGGCTCACCGCGCTCCAGCAGAACCTGGAGACCTCCTCGGCGGACGCCGCCGCCTACCGCGGTACCCGGGTCCGCCTCCGCTGGCACCGCCGGCACGCCGTCCGGCTCCCTTCCTGACCCCCACACCTGGAGAACGCCGTGCGTCTCACCCGTACCCCGCGCGTCGCGGCCCTCTGTGCCGCCGCGCTGCTGCTCACCGCCGCCTGCGGCTCCTCCGGATCCGGCGGCTCCTCCGCCACCGGCCTCCACCCGCCCGCCCTGAAGGCCCCGGCGAAGCTGGGCCGCACCGAGGGGCGGGTCGACCTGGTCGCGTGGGCCGGCTATGTGGAGGACGGCTCCGACGATCCGCACGCCGACTGGGTCAGCGGCTTCGAGAAGCGGACCGGATGCCAGGTCCGCTCCAAGGTCGCCGCCAGCTCGGACGAGATGGTCAAGCTCATGAAGACCGGCGCGTACGACGCCGTCTCCGCCTCCGGTGACGCCTCCCTGCGCCTGATCGCCTCCGGAGACGCGGCCCCCGTCAACACCGGCCTCGTCCCGAACTACAAGGACGTCTTCGCCGGGCTGAAGAACGGCGCCTGGAACTCCGTGGACGGCCGGATGTACGGGATTCCGCACGGCCGGGGCGCCAACCTGCTGATGTACAACACCGCGAAGGTGACACCCGCGCCCACCTCCTGGTCGGCCGTCTTCGACGACGCCGCCCGGTACAAGGGGCACGTCACCGCGTACGACTCGCCGATCTACATCGCCGACGCGGCCCTGTACCTGAAGGCCCACCGCCCCGAGTTGGGGATCAGGAACCCGTACGCGCTCGACCGGAAGCAGTTCGACGCGGCCGTCGCGCTGCTGAAGCGGCAGAACGGCTACGTCGGCGAGTACTGGAGCGACTACCTGAAGGAGGTCTCGTCCTTCAAGAGCGGTGACTCGGTGGTCGGCACGACCTGGCAGGTGATCGCCAACCTCGCCGCCTCCGAGGGTGCCAAGGTCAAGGCGCTGGTGCCGACGGAGGGTTCGACCGGCTGGTCGGACACCTGGATGGTCTCCAGCAAGGCCAAGCACCCCAACTGCGCCTACAAATGGCTGGACTGGATCGTCTCACCCAAGGTCAACGCCCAGGTCGCCGAGTACTTCGGCGAGGCACCGGCCAACTCCCGGGCCTGTGCCGAGACCACCGACAAGAACTTCTGCGACACCTACCACGCCGCCGACGAGGGCTACTGGAAGAAGATCGCCTTCTGGAACACGCCCATCGAGCAGTGTCTGGACGGCCGCCGGGACGTGACCTGCGTACCGTACGCCGAGTGGGTCCGCGCCTGGACCGGGATCAAGGGCTGAGCCGTGCGGACCCGAGCCGAGCGGTACCCCGGCCGGCGGATCGCCGCGGTCCTGCGCCGTCGGCCCCGGCTCCGGCTGACCCTCCTGCTCACCGCCCCGCTGCTCTGGCTCACCGTCCTCTACCTCGGCTCGCTGGCGGTCCTGTTCGTCTCCGCGTTCTGGACGACCGACTCCTTCACCTCCCAGGTGGTGGAGGTCTGGTCGACGGACAACTTCCACGCGCTGCTGACCACCCCTGTCTACCGCCAAGTGGTCCTGCGCAGCGTCGTGGTGGCCCTCGCGGTCACCGCGCTGTGCGCGGTCCTCGCCTTCCCGGTCGCCTTCTACACCGCCCGGGTGGCCCCGCCGCGCCGGCGTCCGCTGCTGGTGGCGGCGATCCTCACGCCGCTGTGGGCGAGTTACCTCGTCAAGGTGTACGCCTGGCGGCTGATCCTGTCCGAGGGGGGACTGGCCGACTGGATGCTCGCCCCGTTCGGACTGCGCGGCCCCGGCTACGGGCTGCCCGCCACGGTGCTCACCCTGACGTACCTGTGGCTGCCGTACATGATCCTTCCGCTGCACACCGCGCTCGAACAGCTCCCGGCCGGGCTGCTCGAGGCCTCGGCCGACCTCGGGGCGCGGCCCGGCCGCACCTTCCGCTCGGTCGTCCTGCCCCTGGTGCTGCCGTCCGCCGCCGCGGGCTCCGTCTTCACGTTCTCGCTCAGCCTCGGCGACTACATCACCGTGCAGATCGTGGGCGGCAAGACCCAGCTCATCGGCAACCTGGTGTACTCCCACATCGACCTCGACCTGCCCATGGCCGCCGCGCTCGGCACCGTGCCCGTGGCCGTGATCGTCCTGTACCTGCTGGCGGTCCGCCGGACCGGCGCCCTCGACAACCTGTAGGAAGGAGCGCCATGCGCCTTGGCCGCACCGCGCGGATCGCCCTGCGGATCGGCGCCGGGCTCGGCTTCGCGGTGATCTACGTCCCGCTGGTGCTGGTCCTGCTCAACTCCCTGAACCCCGACCGCAGCGCGGGCTGGCCGCCGCCGGGACTGACCGGGCGCTGGTGGTCCGTGGCGGCGCACAACCCCGGTGTCCGGCAGGCGCTGTGGACCTCGGTGAAGGCGGGGCTCGGGGCCACCGCCATCGCGCTGGTGCTCGGCACGCTCCTGGCCTTCGCGGTGGCCCGGTACCGCTTCTTCGGCCGGGACACGGTGTCCTTCCTGGTGGTGCTGCCGATCGCGCTGCCCGGCATCGTCACGGGCATCGCGCTGAACTCCGCCTTCGGCACGGTGCTGGAGCCGCTCGGGGTGGGCCTCGGCCTGTTCACCGTGATCGTCGGGCACGCCACGTTCTGTGTCGTCGTGGTCTTCAACAACGTGGTGGCCCGGCTGCGCCGTACGGCCGGTTCGTACGAGGAGGCGGCCCAGGACCTCGGCGCGAGCGGCTTGCGGGCCTTCGTGGACGTGACGTTCCCGCTCGTGCGCTCCGCGCTGCTGGCGGGCGCCCTGCTCGCCTTCGCGCTGTCCTTCGACGAGATCGTGGTCACCACGTTCACCGCGGGGCCGGGCGTCCAGACCCTCCCGCTGTGGATCTTCGACAACATGGCCCGGCCACGGCAGGCGCCGGTGGTGAACGTCGTGGCCGCGGTGCTGGTCCTGCTGTCGGTGATCCCGGTCTACCTCGCCCAGCGGCTGTCCTCGGACACGGCGGCGTCGAGCCGCGTCTAGCCGGGCGAACAGGGCGGGGGCCGAAGCCGTACCGGCTTCGGCCCCCGCTTGCCGTACGGCTCAGGCGGCGGCGCCCACGTTGCCGTGCAGGCGGGCCACGACCTCGGTCAGCTGGGCGGCGACCTCGGCGTCGTCGGCCGGGTGGGTCTCGGCGAAGCGGACGCCGGAACCCGGTATGGCCAGCTTGATGTCCTCGATCACCTTGCCGCCGGCGATGCCGACGGCCTTGCGGGTGTCGTCCTGGGCCCACACGCCGCCGTACTGGCCGAAGGCGGTGCCGACCACGGCGACGGGCTTGCCGCCGAAGGCGCCGGCGCCGAACGGGCGGGACAGCCAGTCGATGGCGTTCTTCAGCACGGCCGGGATGGTGCCGTTGTACTCGGGGGAGAACAGCAGGAAGGCGTCGGCGGCCTGGGCGGCCTCGCGCAGTCTGGCGGCGGCGGCCGGAACGTCGCCCTCCACGTCGATGTCCTCGTTGTAGAACGGGACGTCGGCCAGGCCATCGAAGAGCTCGACCACGGCGCCCTCCGGTGCGAGCTTCACGGCGGCCTCGGCGAGCTGGCGGTTGTGCGAACCGGCGCGAAGGCTGCCGACGAGCGCGAGGATACGGACAGACATGGGAACTCCAAAGGGCTGAAACATCGCTGTGACGATCCGGACCGAAGTCCGTTTAAATGTGTACCACCTTAAGCGGACCGTGGTCCACTTTTGTTTCCGATGCTTTACGCTGTCGTCATGTCCAGCGCTCTGCCGCCCTTCCCGAAGCCACAAGAGCCCTTCGAGATCCCGTCCCTGCTGGAGGTCGGCGCGGCTCCCGACGAGCCGGGGCTGCGCGCCGACGCGGCCCGCAACCGGGCCCGGCTCCTGGAGGCCGCCGCCCGGCTGATCGCGGAGCACGGGGTGGCCGGGGTCACCATGGAGGCGGTCGCCGCGGCGGCCGACGTGGGCAAGGGCACCGTCTTCCGCCGCTTCGGCGACCGCACCGGGCTGCTCATGGCCCTCCTCGACCACTCGGCCCGCCGGCTCCAGGCCGACTTCCTGTGCGGCCCCCCGCCGCTGGGCCCCGGCGCGCCGCCCCTGGAACGGCTGCGGGCGTTCGGCGTGGCCGTGCTGTACCGCACGGCCGAACAGCTGGACCTGCAACTGGCCGCCCAGTCGGAGCCCACCCGCCGGTTCACCCACCCGGTGGGCGGGGCGCTGCGCACCCACCTCACGATGCTGCTCCGGCAGGCCGTGCCCGACGGCGACTGCGAACTGCTCGCCCACACCCTGCTCGCCTCCCTGGACCCCGCGCTGATCCATCACCTCACCCGGCAGTGCGCGATGCCCATGGAGCGTCTGGAGGCCGCCTGGCTCGACCTGGTCGCCCGGGTGAC
>NZ_JACBWZ010000379.1 GCF_013870595.1 Streptomyces sp. WELS2
CACCCGGGGGCGGTGTGCTCCCCGTCCCCGGCGCGGTTGCCGTGTCTGCCGGTGCGTTCCGGCGTTATGTCCGTCGTCTCGGTCCTGGGGGCCGGTCCGCGGCGGCTGTGGCGTCCCACCCTGGCCCTCAGCTCCTCGCGTCCGGGGCGGTGCCGTCGGTGCCGGCCGACTGCGCGAGCAGCTCCCGGACCGCGCCGGCGACCACGTCGGGGTACTCCATCATCGCCACGTGCCCGGCGTCCGGCAGGGTCACCAGCCGGGAGTGACGGAAGGCGCGGGCGGCCTTGGCGGCCATGCGGAAGCCGACGAGCTGGTCCCGGCCGCCGTAGATCAGCAGGGTGGGGGCCAGCACGCGTTCGGCCTGGCGCCACAGCCCGTGCTGTCCGCCGAGCGTGTAGGCGTTGACGATGCCGCGCGCGGAGCGGGCCATCGCGTCCCAGAAGTACGGCAGTCGCAGCCGCCGCTCCAGCTCCTCCACGGCCTGCTGGAACGCCTCCGGCGTCACCCGGCCGGGGTCGCCGTAGCACAGCCCCATGACCCCGCGCACCCGCTGCTCGGCGGTCCACTCCCTGGTGAGCCGGGTGAACAGGGCGGCGATCCCGGGCACCCCGAGCAGCCCGGTCGGCACCGCCGTGCGCTGGATGCGCAGCTCCGGCAGGGCGGGCGAGACGAGCGTGAGCGTGCGGACGAGGTCGGGACGCACGGCGGCCACGCGCGTGGCGACCGCGCCGCCGAGCGAGTTGCCGAAGAGGTGCACCGGGCCGCGGCCGGCGGCGTCGAGATGGCGGATGACCGCGCGCGCGTGTCCGGTGACGGAGTAGTCGCCGTCGTCCGGGGGCGGGGAGTCGCCGAAGCCGGGCAGGTCGACCGCCTCGCCGTCCACCGCGTCGGCCAGCTCGGCCATCAACGACGACCAGTTCTGCGAGGAACCGCCGAGTCCGTGGACGTACAGCGCGGGCGGCAGGCCCTCGCGCGCCGGCCGGCGGGAACGGATCGTCAGCGTGACGCCGGGCAGGCCCACGGACCGCAGTCGCTCGCCCTCACCGACCCGGACGGGCGCCACTCGGGGAAGAACACTGGCGGCCGGCACGGACGGCGACTCGGTCGAAGACATGCGGCAATGTTACGAGGTGATCACGTCCGGATTCATGTGTTCGCCATCACAGAGTGAACCGAATCCGGACGGAGAACCCGACAGCGGACGGGCCTGATGGCATGGCGTCCGGATCAGCAGTCTCCTAGGCTCGTACAGAGGGCACCCGCGTGTGGCCCCTGCTGTTTCCAGGGACGTTCGTAGGAAGGGAGCCCACCATGGCCTATGACCCCACAGAGCCCGAAGCGATCGAGGACATCGACGAGCTGGAGGGCGAGCCGGCCGCGGAGTTCGGCGTCGAGGCGCCCGAAGGGGACGCCGCCGAGCAGCACGCGGACATCGCGCCGGAGCGCGACGACCCCCTGACGGGTCTGGACCCGGACCGTGGGAGCGAGGCCGATCTCATGGAGCAGGCGCGCGTCGTCGCGCTCGACGAGGACGACTACCGCTGACCTCGCGGGACCCCGGCCGGCCGCCTCGGGGCGCCGCACGGCTTTCGCCGCCGTCCGGTACGTGAAATTCTGCGCTCGCACCGCGCACACCACGGTTACCGAAAAGTACGATGGCCGCGCGGCCGAGACCGCATGTGGACGACTTTGGGAGGCGGCGTGACAGCCATCGAGCAAACTGAGGCGGCACGCCCGCGCGGCACCCGTCTGCCGCGCCGAGCCCGGCGGAACCAGCTGCTGGGGGCCGCTCAGGAGGTTTTCGTCGCGCAGGGGTACCACGCGGCGGCGATGGACGACATCGCCGAGCGGGCCGGGGTGAGCAAGCCGGTGCTCTACCAGCACTTCCCCGGCAAGCTCGACCTCTACCTCGCGCTGCTGGACCAGCACTGCGAGTCGCTGATCCAGGCCGTGCGCGGCGCGCTGGCGTCGACCACCGACAACAAGCAGCGCGTCCGGGCGACCATGGACGCCTACTTCGCCTATGTGGAGGACGACGGCGGGGCCTTCCGGCTGGTCTTCGAGTCGGACCTGACCAACGAGCCCGCGGTGCGCGAACGCGTGGACAAGGTCACCAACGAGTGCGCCGAGGCGATCTGCGACGTGATCGCCGAGGACACCGGCCTGTCGCGCGCGGAGTCGATGCTGCTCGCCTCCGGCCTCGGCGGGCTCGCCCAGGTGGTCGCCCGCTCCTGGCTGCACAGCGACCGCAGCGTCCCGCGCGACCAGGCGGTGCAGCTGCTGGCCTCGCTGGCCTGGCGGGGCATCGCCGGCTTCCCGCTGCACGGCACCGAGCACCACTGAGGGACGCCCCTTCCGGGGCCGTTCCGGGTCCGCCCCGGCCCGGCCCCGGTTTGTTCCCGCGCGGTGTTCGCTCCTGGCGTTCCGTCCCGCGGCGTGCGGATCCCCTCACCGGGCTAATGTGTGCTGGGTACGGCGCGGTTGATCGCGCACATCACTGACCGTCGGAGGGACATAGCCGTGGAGGTCAAGATCGGCGTGCAGCACGCGCCCCGCGAGATCGTTCTGGAGAGCGGTCAGAGCGTCGAGGAGGTCGAGGGCATCGTCGCCGAGGCGCTGGCCGGCAAGACGGGGCTGCTCAGCCTCCAGGACGAGAAGGGCCGCAAGGTCCTGGTGCCGACGGACCGGCTGGCGTACGTGGAGATCGGCGAGCCGACCGTGCGCAAGGTGGGTTTCGGCGCGCTCTGAACGGAAGGCGTCGCGCTTGAAGCCGACGCATCCGGGCGGAAAGCGTCACGTTTGAAGCCGGAGACGTCGAAAGGGCCCGGCGGCCGTTGCCGCCGGGCCCTTTCGCATGCTCCGCGCACCCGTCCGTACGCACATCCGTACACACATACGGAGCACAACTTCTCCACAGCCAAGGATTGCAATCCGCAGGTCACGGGTAAGACGGGCTACGACCGTCGAGCCGGACCGGCCGTGGGAGGGACCCCCGACATGATCTTCGAAGCACTCGGCTCCGCCGTGCTCGGTCTGATCCTCGCCTGGGCGGGGACGCACCGGCTCGCCCACCGGCTGCCGGCCCGCCCGCTGGTGTACTCGACAGGCGTCGCCGGAGCCCTGTTCGGCGACTTCGTGACCCGTACTGCCCTCGGCCCCGGCACCGCTCTGCTCAGCCTGCTGGGCGCCGCGGTCATCGCGGTCGCGTCACTGTCCCTGCTGCTGCGCCCGGCCGGCCGCCTGCGCCGGCGATCAGCGACGGCCTGAGAGGCCTCGCCCCCGGTCCGGACCGAGGATCCGGTGCCGTGCCGGGGCTCAGGCCGCGAGGCCCAGCGCGGCCATCCGCTTCGTGTGCGCCTCGGTGATCCGCGAGAACATCCGGCCGACCTCGGCGAGGTCGAAACCGTCGGCCACACCCCCCACGAGCATCGTGGACAGCGCGTCCCGCTCGGCGACCACCCGCTGCGACTGCGACAGCGCCTCGCCCATCAGCCGCCGCGCCCACAGCGCCAGCCGGCCGCCCACCCGCGGGTCGGCGTCGATGGCGGCCCGCACCTTCTCCACCGCGAAGCCTGCGTGCCCGGTGTCGTCCAGCACGGCGAGCACCAGCTCACGCGTGTCGGAGTCGAGGCGCGCGGCGACCTCCCGGTAGAAGTCGCTGGCGATCGAGTCGCCGACGTACGCCTTGACCAGGCCCTCCAGCCAGTCCGAGGGCGCGGTCTGCCGGTGGAAGCCGTCGAGGGCGGCCACGAACGGGTCCATGGCGGCCGTGGGCTCCTCGCCGATCTCGGTCAGCCGGTCCCGCAGCCGCTCGAAGTGGTGGAACTCGGCCGAGGCCATCTTCGCCAGCTCCGCCTTGTCCGCGAGGGTCGGCGCCAGCTTGGCGTCCTCCGCGAGCCGCTCGAACGCCGCCAGCTCTCCGTAGGCGAGCGCGCCGAGCAGGTCCACGACGGCGGCGCGGTACTGCGGGTCGGCGGACGCCTGCGCCCAGTCCTGGGCGGCGACACCGGTGGGGCCGGAAGGTGCGGCGGACGCGTTCTCAGGCTTGTCAGAGCTAGTCATGAGGCGCACAATAGCCCGCTCGGCGGCCCGCTCAAGCCCTCGGCCGATCACTGTGAAACCCCGGCCGATCAATGTGACCACCACTACGTGACCGAATCGGCCATCGCATGTGCGCCGATCCGGGGTATGGTGGTAATGCGCCTGCTGAGTGCGTCGACGGTGTTCGACGTGTCCCGACGGGCCGCACGCATGAGGATGCCCGGTCGGTGGCCCGATCGGCTCCGACCCGACAGCTCTCCACGACCGTACGGCTCAGACCGTACGACAACGGGAGAGACCCTCAGCGGTACGAGCGCTAGAGCGTCGGCAGAGGTCCCGTGCCTTACGGCTTGCCCGAGTGGTTCGCCCGTACGGCAGCCGACGTCCCCGGCACGGTCAGACACGACCCCCGCGCTCGCCTCGCACCGCGCACACAGAAGAGGCAGCACCCTGACTACTACGTTCCGAGAACTCGGGATCCTTCCCGAGACCGCCGAGGCCCTGGAAGCCGTCGGCATCATCAACCCCTTCCCCATCCAGGAGATGACGCTCCCCGTAGCCCTGTCCGGCACGGACGTCATCGGCCAGGCCAAGACCGGCACCGGAAAGACGCTGGGCTTCGGCCTTCCGATCCTCGAGCGCGTCACCGTCCCCGCCGACGTCGAGGCCGGGCGCGCCGCTCCCGAAGCCCTCACCGACGCCCCGCAGGCCCTCGTCGTCGTCCCCACGCGCGAGCTGTGCACCCAGGTCACCAACGACCTGCTGACGGCGGGCAAGGTCCGTAACGTCCGGGTGGTCGCGATCTACGGCGGCCGGGCGTACGAACCGCAGGTCGAGGCCCTGAAGAAGGGCGTCGACGTGGTCGTCGGCACCCCGGGCCGGCTGCTGGACCTCGCGGGCCAGAAGAAGCTGAACCTGAAGCACGTCAAGTGCCTGGTCCTCGACGAGGCCGACGAGATGCTCGACCTGGGCTTCCTGCCCGACGTCGAGAAGATCATCGACATGCTGCCCGCCAAGCGCCAGACCATGCTGTTCTCGGCGACCATGCCGGGCGCGGTCATCGGCCTCGCGCGGCGTTACATGTCCCGGCCCACGCACATCCGCGCCACCGCGCCGGACGACGAGGGCGCCACGGTCGCGAACATCAAGCAGTTCGTCTACCGCGCGCACAACATGGACAAGCCGGAGATGGTCGCCCGCATCCTGCAGGCCGAGGGCCGCGGACTGGCGATGATCTTCTGCCGTACCAAGCGGACGGCCGCCGACATCGCCGAGCAGCTCCAGCGGCGCGGCTTCGCCTCCGGCGCGGTCCACGGCGACCTCGGCCAGGGCGCCCGCGAGCAGGCGCTGCGCGCCTTCCGCAACGGCAAGGTCGACGTCCTCGTCTGCACCGACGTCGCCGCGCGCGGCATCGACGTCGAGGGCGTCACCCACGTCATCAACTACCAGTCCCCCGAGGACGAGAAGACCTACCTGCACCGCGTCGGCCGGACGGGCCGGGCGGGCGCCAAGGGTACGGCGATCACGTTCGTCGACTGGGACGACATCCCGCGCTGGCAGCTGATCAACAAGGCGCTGCAGCTGGACTTTCACGAGCCGGTGGAGACGTACTCCAGCTCCCCGCACCTCTTCAGCGACCTCGGCATCCCCGAGGGCACGAAGGGCATCCTGCCGCGCTCCGAGCGGACCCGTGCCGGTCTGGACGCGGAGGAGCTCGAGGACCTGGGCGAGACCGGCGGGCGGGGCGCGCGCGGCCGTGGCCGCGGT
>NZ_JACBWZ010000038.1 GCF_013870595.1 Streptomyces sp. WELS2
CCCCTGCAGCGCTGCCAGGAGACCGTGCGCCCGCTGCTGGAGGCCCGCCCCGGCCTGCGCTCCCACACCGACGAGCGGATCGGTGAGTGCCACTACGGCGACTGGTCCGGCCGCAAGCTCGCCGAGCTGAAGGACGAGCCGCTGATGGAGGTCGTGCAGACCCACCCGTCCGCCGCCGCCTTCCCGGGCGGCGAGTCCATGCGGGCCATGCAGACCCGCGCCGCCGAGGCGGTCCGCGAGTGGAACGCGCGCGTGGAGCGCGACCACGGCGCCGACGCCGTCTACCTGATGTGCTCCCACGGCGACATCATCAAGTCCCTCGTCGCCGACGCCCTCGGCCTGCACCTCGACCTCTTCCAGCGGATCTCCGTCGAACCCTGCTCCGTCACCGCGATCCGCTACACCCGGCTGCGGCCGTATCTCGTCCGCCTCGGCGACACCGGGGATTTCGCTTCGCTCGCCCCCCGCGAGGAACCCGGCGAGGGAGACGCACCGGTCGGAGGCGGTGCGGGCGCACCGTGATCGTCGGCCGCAGTAGGGTGAAGCGACCCATCCCGTTCGCTTTCCCGTACGGCCAACCGCCGAACCTCTCGAAACCACGACTTTATGGAGACAGGACGTGTCCCGTCAGGTGTTCCTCTACGACCAGCCGGACCGCTTCGTGGCCGGCACGGTCGGACTGCCCGGGCGCCGTACCTTCTTCCTCCAGGCCATCGCGGGCTCCCGGGTGACCAGCGTGGCCCTGGAGAAGACCCAGGTGGCCGCGCTCGCCGAGCGCATGGACGAACTGCTGGACGAGGTCGTGCGGCGTAGTGGCGGCAGCGCCGCCGTCCCCGCCGTCGCCCCCGCCGAGATCACCGACACCGCACCGCTCGACACTCCCATCGAGGAGGAGTTCCGCGTCGGCACCATGGCCCTGGCCTGGGACGGCGAGGACCAGCGCATGATCGTCGAGGCGCAGGCGCTGGTCGAGCTGGACGCCGACACCGAGGAAGACCTCGCCGAGGCCGAGGAGCGCCTGCTCCAGGACGAGGAGAACGGGCCCCCGATGCTGCGGGTCCGGCTGACCGGCGCGCAGGCCCGGGCCTTCGCCAAGCGCGCCCTCGACGTCGTCAACGCCGGGCGGCCGCCGTGCCCGCTGTGCAGCCTCCCGCTCGACCCGGAAGGACACGTATGTCCGCGCCAGAACGGATACCGCCGCGGAGCGTGACGCCCGCCCCGAACCCGGCCGAACTGCTCGCGCACGGTGAGCTGACCGTACGCGGGCGGATCCGCGAGGCGTCCAACGCGGCCCTGTTCTGCACGGTCGCCCTCGACGGCCGCCAGGCCTCCTGCGTCTACAAGCCGGTCGCCGGGGAGCGCCCCCTGTGGGACTTCCCCGACGGCACCCTGGCGGGCCGCGAGGTGGCCGCCTACGAGGTCTCCGAGGCGACCGGCTGGGGCCTGGTGCCGCCCACCGTGCTGCGCGAGGGGCCGTACGGCGAGGGCATGTGCCAGCTGTGGATCGACGTCCACCCCGAAGCCGAGCTGCTCGCCCTGGTCGACGGCGAGGAGCCGGAGCCGGGCTGGAAGGCGATCGGGTTCGCCGACGTCGGCGAGGGCCGCACCGCGCTGCTGGTGCACGCCGACGACGCGCGGCTGCGCCGGCTCGCCGTCCTGGACGCGGTCATCAACAACGCCGACCGCAAGGGCGGCCACCTGCTGCCCACCGCCGACGGCCGGCTCTACGGCATCGACCACGGCGTCACCTTCAACGTGGACGGCAAACTGCGCACCCTGCTGTGGGGCTGGGCGGGCGAACCCCTGCCCGAGGAGGCCGTCGGTGTCCTCAAGGGGCTGCGGGACGCCCTGGACGGCCCGCTGGGCGCCCGGCTGGCCACGCTGATCACGACGGCCGAGGTCGACGCCACGCGCGCGCGTGTCGACGCGCTGCTCACCTCCGGCCGGCACCCGGAGCCGAGCGGCGAATGGCCCGCCATTCCCTGGCCCCCGGTGTGAGCGGCTCCGGCCCCAGCACACCCGGCGCCGATGTTCAAGAACGCCGAACCGGTCATCCGGCCCGATCCCGTTCGTACACCCGGCTCGGGGCCGGTTAGGCTCATGTACATGCATGCCTGGCCCGCTTCCGAGGTCCCCGCCCTGCCTGGTCAGGGCCGCGACCTGAGGATCCACGACACCGCGACCGGCGGTCTGGTCACCCTCGACCCCGGTCCCGTCGCCCGCATCTACGTCTGCGGCATCACGCCGTACGACGCGACCCACATGGGTCACGCGGCGACCTACAACGCGTTCGACCTGGTTCAGCGCGTGTGGCTCGACACCAAGCGGCAGGTCCACTACGTCCAGAACGTCACCGACGTCGACGATCCGCTGCTGGAGCGGGCCGAGCGGGACAACGTCGACTGGACCGCGCTCGCCGAGCGCGAGACGGCCCTCTTCCGCGAGGACATGACCGCCCTGCGGATGCTCCCGCCGCGGCAGTACATCGGCGCGGTCGAGGCCATACCCGGCATCGTCCCGCTCGTCGAGCGGCTGCGCGACATCGGCGCGGCCTACGAGCTGGACGGCGACATCTACTTCTCCGTCGAGTCCGACCCGCACTTCGGCAAGGTCTCGCACCTGGACGCCGCCGCCATGCGGCTGCTGTCCGCCGAACGCGGCGGCGACCCGGACCGCCCGGGCAAGAAGAACCCGCTGGACCCGATGCTGTGGATGGCGGCCCGCGAGGGCGAGCCCAGCTGGGACGGCGGCTCGCTCGGCCGGGGCCGCCCCGGCTGGCACATCGAGTGCGTGGCCATCGCGCTGGACCACCTCGGCATGGGCTTCGACGTCCAGGGCGGCGGCTCCGACCTGGCCTTCCCGCACCACGAGATGGGCGCCTCGCACGCCCAGGTGCTCACCGGCGAGTTCCCCATGGCCAAGGCCTATGTACACGCCGGCATGGTCGCCCTGAACGGCGAGAAGATGTCCAAGTCCAAGGGCAACCTGGTCTTCGTCTCCCGGCTGCGCCGCGACGGCGTCGACCCCGCCGCCATCCGCCTCGCCCTGCTGGCCCACCACTACCGGGCCGACTGGGAGTGGACCGACCAGGTCCTCCAGGACGCCGTGGCCCGCCTCGGCCGCTGGCGCGCGGCCGTCTCCCGCCCCGACGGCCCCTCGGCCGACGCCCTGGTGGAGGAGATCCGCGAGGCCCTCTCCCACGACCTGGACGCCCCCACCGCCCTCGCCGCGGTGGACCGCTGGGCGGCCCGGCAGGAGCAGGAGGGCGGCACGGACACGGGCGCCCCGGGCCTGGTGACGCGCGCGGTGGACGCGCTGCTGGGCGTGGCTCTGTGACCACCCCGACGCG
This sequence comes from Streptomyces sp. WELS2, assembly GCF_013870595.1. Classification (GTDB taxonomy): domain Bacteria; phylum Actinomycetota; class Actinomycetes; order Streptomycetales; family Streptomycetaceae; genus Streptomyces. Next base: position 3,350 of record NZ_JACBWZ010000038.1, read on the forward strand.
AAACGCCCCGTAAGGGGGAGAAGGGGCGGTTCCCCGGCCGGGGAACCGCCCCTTCTCCATGCCCCGGGCCGACTGCCTCAGCCCTCGGGACCCTCCTCGTCCTCCTCCTTGCCCCCGCCGCCGGAGGCGGGCGGCCTCGGCTTGCCGCCGCCCGGAGGGCCCACGTCCCGGCGCCGCAGATACCGCTCGAACTCCCGGGCGATCGCCTCACCGGACGCCTCCGGCAGCTCCGCGGTGTCCCGGGCCTCCTCCAGCGTCTGGACGTACTCGGCGACCTCGCTGTCCTCGGCCGCCAGCTGGTCCACGCCCACCTGCCAGGCCCGCGCGTCCTCGGGCAGCTCGCCCTGCGGGATCCGCAGGTCCAGCAGGTCCTCCAGACGGTTCAGCAGCGCCAGCGTGGCCTTGGGGTTGGGCGGCTGGGAGACGTAGTGCGGTACGGCCGCCCACAGCGAGACCGCCGGGACGCCCGCGTGCGTGCACGCCTCCTGCAGGACGCCGACGATGCCGGTCGGGCCCTCGTACTTGGTCTCCTCCAGGTCCATGCGGCGGGCCAGGTCCGGGTCGGACGTGACCCCGCTGACCGGGACCGGACGCGTGTGCGGGGTGTCACCGAGCAGCGCGCCCAGGATGACCACCAGCTCCACGCCCAGCTCGTGCGCGAAGCCGAGCAGCTCGTTGCAGAACGAACGCCACCGCATGGACGGCTCGATGCCCCGGACCAGCACCAGGTCGCGCGGCTTGTCGCCGCCGACCCGGACCACCGACAACCTCGTCGTCGGCCAGGTGATCTTGCGCACACCGCCGTCCATGAACACCGTGGGACGGTTCACCTGGAAGTCGTAGTAGTCCTCGGCGTCCAGCGCCGCGAACACCTCGCCCTTCCATTCGCGTTCCAGGTGCGCGACCGCCGTGGAGGCGGCGTCGCCGGCATCGTTCCAGCCCTCGAACGCGGCCACCATGACTGGGTCGATCAGCTCGGGAACCCCCTCCAGCTCGATCACCCAGTGCCTCCTTCCGACGTGCCCTCGCTTGACCCACCAACCTTACGGCGTCCCGCGGGGGCGCCCGCAGCCCCCTTGCACGGGGGAGTGAACGGATCACTGCCCCGTTCGCCACCGCGGAACACGCGGGCGCGCCGGACTCCCGGCACGGAGCGCGTACGTCCGCGGGGGCGCCTCCCCCGGCCGGAGGCGCCCCCGCGGACGCGGTTCTTCCCGCGCGGGCGGGCCTACTTCCCGTCCAGGACCTCCTGGACCCTCGCCCGGACCTCGTCCGTGGCCAGGCCCCGGATGGTCAGCGTGGTGCGGCGGCGCAGCACGTCGTCCGGCGTCTCGGCCCACTCGTGGTCACGGGCCCAGACCACCTGCGCCCAGATCTCGGGGGCGTCGGGGTGGACGCGCTCGGCGAGCTCCGGGTTCTCGTTCGCCAGCCGGGCGATGTCGAAGGCCAGCGAACCGTAGTGGGTGGCCAGGTGCCTGGCGGTGTCGGCGGCCATGCGCGGGCCGGGCGCCGGAGCGTCGACCAGCAGCCGGTGGGCGACCGCGCGCGGGTTGGCGACACCGGGCAGCGGCAGCTTCTTCGGCAGCGAGGAGATCGGTTCGAAGTCGTCGCCGAGCGGGTGGCCCGGCAGCGCCTCCAGCTTCTTCATGATCGTGCGGCCGATGTGGCGGAACGTCGTCCACTTGCCGCCCGCGACGGACAGCATGCCGCCCTTGCCCTCGGTGACCACGGTCTCCCGCTTGGCCTTGGCGGTGTCGCCGGGGCCGCCCGGCAGCACCCGCAGACCGGCGAACGCGTAGGTGATCAGCTCACGCTTGAGCTGCTGGTCCCGGACGGAGAACGCGGCCTCGTCCAGGATCTGGGCTATGTCCTTGTCGTTGACGGACACGTCCGCCGGGTCGCCCTCGTACTCCTCGTCGGTGGTGCCGAGCAGCAGCATGTCCTCCCAGGGGAGGGCGAAGGTGATGCGGTACTTGTCGATGGGGGTCGCCAGCGCGGCCTTCCAGGGGGAGGTGCGCTTGAGGACCAGGTGCGCGCCCTTGGACAGCCGGATGGACGGCGCCGCGTTCGGGTCCTCCAGCCTGCGCAGGTGGTCGACCCACGGGCCGGTCGCGTTCAGCACCAGGCGGGCGTTCACGCCGAACTCCTCGCCGGACAGCCGGTCCTTCAGGTCCGCGCCGGTCACCCGCCCCTGGGTGAAGCGCAGCCCGGTGACCTCGGCGTGGTTGAGGACGACCGCGCCCGCCTCGACGGCCGCGCGGACCGTCATCAGCGCCATGCGCGCGTCGTTCATCTGGTCGTCGCCGTACACGGCCACGGCCTTGAGGTTCTCGGTGCGCAGCTCGGGCACGTCCTGCGCCGCCTTGGCCGGCGAGAGCAGGTGGCCGACGCCGTCGCCGAACGCGGACAGCGCGGAGTAGGCGAAGACGCCCGCGCCGAGCTTGGCCGCGCCGTGCGGGCCGCCCTTGTACACCGGCAGGTAGAAGGTGAGCGGGTTCGCCAGGTGGGGGGCCACCTGGCGGGAGACCGCCCGGCGCTCGAAGTGGTTCTCCGCCACCAGCTTCACCGCGCCGGTCTGCAGGTAACGCAGGCCGCCGTGGAGCAGCTTGGAGGAGGCGGAGGAGGTGGCACCGGCGAAGTCGCCGGCGTCGACCAGCGCCACCCTGAGCCCGGACTGCGCGGCGTGCCAGGCGGTGGAGATGCCCAGGATGCCGCCGCCGATCACAAGAAGGTCGTACGACGCCTTGGAGAGCTGCTCCCTGGTCTCGGCGCGGCTCGGGTTGGAGCCGGAGGCCGGGCGCGTCCCCAGGGCAGGTACGGACTGCAGGGTGGACTGACTGGTCATGTCGGGTACTTACTCCTCGTCAGAGCTGACTGAGACGGGTGAACCGCTCAGCTCTCGTCGTCGAGCCAGCCCATGGTCCGGTCGACGGCCTTGAGCCAGTTCTTGTACTCACGGGCGCGGGTCTCCGCGTCCATGCGGGGGGTCCATTCGGCGGCCCGGCGCCAGTTGGCGCGCAGGTCGTCCGTGCCGGACCAGAAGCCGACGGCGAGACCGGCGGCGTAGGCGGCGCCGAGGCAGGTGGTCTCGGCCACCATCGGCCGCACCACCGGCGCGTCCAGGACGTCGGCCAGGGTCTGCATCAGCAGGTTGTTGGCGGTCATGCCGCCGTCCACCTTGAGGGTCACCAGCTCGTCGCCGGAGTCCTTCACCATGGCGTCGGCGATCTCCCGCGTCTGCCACGCGGTGGCCTCGAGAACGGCGCGCGCGAGGTGCGCCTTGGTCACGTACCGGGTCAGGCCGGCGATCACCCCGCGCGCGTCGGAGCGCCAGTGCGGGGCGAACAGGCCGGAGAAGGCCGGCACGAAGTAGGCGCCGCCGTTGTCCTCGACCGAGAGCGCGAGCGTCTCGATCTCGGCGGCGGTGGAGATCAGGCCCATCTGGTCGCGCATCCACTGCACCAGCGAACCGGTGACGGCGATCGAGCCCTCCAGGGCGTACACGGTCGGCTGGTCGCCGATCTTGTAGCCGACGGTGGTGAGCAGACCGGCGTAGGAGTTGATGATCTTCTCGCCGGTGTTCATCACCATGAAGGTGCCGGTGCCGTAGGTCGACTTGGTCTCGCCCTCGGAGAAGCAGCACTGGCCGAAAAGGGCCGCCTGCTGGTCACCGAGCGCGGAGGCGACCGGGATGCCGCCGAGCAGCTCGCCCAGCCGGCCGCCGCTGATCTCGCCGTAGACCTCGGCGGAGGAGCGGATCTCGGGGAGGATCCGCTCCGGCACGCCGATGGACTCGCAGATCTTCTCGTCCCAGCGCATCGTGTGCAGGTTCATCAGCAGGGTGCGCGAGGCGTTGGTGACGTCGGTGACGTGCCGGCCGCCGTTCACACCGCCGGTCAGGTTCCAGATGACCCAGGTGTCCATGGTGCCGAAGAGGATGTCGCCGGCCTCGGCGCGCTCGCGCAGGCCCTCGACGTTGTCGAGCAGCCAGCGGGCCTTGGGCCCGGCGAAGTACGACGCGAGCGGCAGGCCGGTCTCCCGGCGGAAGCGGTCCTGGCCGACGTTGCGGCCCAGTTCCCGGCACAGGGCGTCGGTGCGGGTGTCCTGCCAGACGATGGCGTTGTGGACGGGCTCACCGGTGTTCTTGTCCCACAGCACGGTGGTCTCGCGCTGGTTGGTGATGCCGATGGCCTTGATGTCGTCCCGGGTGATGCCGGCCTTGGCCACGGCGCCGGCGACGACCTCCTGGACGTTGGTCCAGATCTCGTTGGCGTCGTGCTCGACCCAGCCGGGCTTGGGGAAGATCTGCTCGTGCTCCTTCTGGTCGACGGCGACGATGCGGCCGTCCCGGTCGAAGACGATGCAGCGGGAGGAGGTGGTGCCCTGGTCGATCGCCGCGATGAAGGGGCCTGCGGTGTGGGCGTCGGTCACTGTGTGCTCCTGGAAGTCCGTGGTGATGGGCTGTGCGTACGGCGTGCGCGCGAAGACTCGGTGCTTTCCGCAAGCTTCCTAGGCGAAGGCGAGGTTGTAGACGCCCGCTGCGATCGCGCCGCCGGCCAGCGGACCGACCACCGGGATCCAGGCGTAGGACCAGTCGGAACCGCCCTTGTTGGGCAGCGGCAGCAGGGCGTGCACGATGCGCGGGCCGAGGTCGCGGGCCGGGTTGATCGCGTAGCCCGTCGGACCGCCCAGCGACAGACCGATGGACACCACCACGAGCGCGGTGATCAGACCGCCGAGGACGCCCAGGCCGTTGCCCTGGTCGTTCAGGCCCTGGGTGAGGACGGCGAGGATCAGCACGAAGGTGCCGATGATCTCCGTGGCGAGGTTCTGCGCCACGTTCCGGATCTCCGGACCGGTGGAGAAGACGCCGAGGACCGGGCCGGCGCCCTTCTCCTGGGCCTCGACGGCCTTGGCCGAGGTGGCCTGCGCGCCGGGGCCGCCGACGATCTCCTTGTCCGTCAGGTGGGCGAGGAACTGGCCGTAGTAGGCGGCCCACACCAGGAGGGCGCCGATGATCGCGCCCAGCAGCTGACCGGCGAGGTAGGTCGGAACGTTGCTCCAGTCGCCGTCCTTGATGGCCAGGGCGATGGTGAGGGCCGGGTTGAGGTGCGCGCCGGACAGCGGTCCGGAGATGTACGCGGCCGTCATGACGGCGAAGCCCCACCCGAAGGCGATGGCGAGCCAGCCGGCGTTGCGGGCCTTGGAGGCCTTCAGCGTGACGGCGGCGCAGACGCCGCCGCCGAGCAGGATGAGTATGGCGGTACCGATGGTCTCGCCGATGAAGATGTCGGAGCTGGACACCCGCGACTCCTTTGTCCTTCGTCCAGGGGTAGCCGAACCCCGGGTCCCTCCGGTGGTTCTGGCGCCCTCGTGGGTGAGAGCGATGCCGGCCCTTGGCGTTGTCACACTCTAGCGCGTATTGCCGGTAGGTGTTCGACAATGCCGACCGATGGACGGGAGTCTTGTTCGGCGTTACGCGTGCGTCAAGAGTTCTGTTATCGAAAACAGGATCGTTATTGATCGCTGCGGGTTATCGATCTTCGTGCCCGGACGTACGATATAGCGTTTTTTGTCGGTTTTAGGGTAGATCGACGGCCGGAACGTCGCCCGACGTCCCGGCTGTTCCCGTGCCGGTGTTCCTTCCGCGCCGGCGGCCCGCCTCAGAAGCGCCCGGCGCCCAGGTCGCGGGAGACCGCGCGGGCGCAGTCCCGCACCGCCGCGATCAGCTCCGGGCGCAGCTCGCCCTCCCGGCACAGCCGCTCCACCGCTCCGGTGATGCCGACCGCGCCCACCGGCATGCGGCGCCGGTCGTGGATGGGTGCGGCGATCGACGCCACGCCCTCCCAGGTCTCCTCCACGTCGGCCGCGTAGCCCCGCGCGCGCGTGAGGTCGAGGATGTGCTCGAAGCCGGCGGCGTCGCACACCGTGCGGTCGGTGAAGGGCTTCCGGTCGGCCTCCAGCGCCTCGCTGTGCGCCACCGGGTCGTACGCCGAGAGCACCTTGCCCAGCGCAGTGGAGTGCAACGGCTGCATGGCGCCGATCTCCAGCACCTGCCGGCTGTCGTCGGGCCGGAAGACGTGGTGCACGATCAGCACCCCCTGCTGGTGCAGCACCCCCAGGTGCACGCTCTCCCCGCTGGAGCGGGCCAGGTCGTCCGCCCACACCAGGGCCCGCGCGCGCAGCTCGTGCACGTCCAGGTAGGTGGTGCCGAGGCGCAGCAGTTCCGCGCCCAGCTGGTAGCGGCCGGAGGCGTCGTCCTGCTCCACGAACCCCTCCTGCTGGAGGGTGCGCAGGATGCCGTGGGCGGTGCCCTTGGCCAGACCCAGCGACGAGGCGATGTCCGACAGCCCCAGCCGCCGTTCGCCGCCCGCGAGCAGCCGCAGCATCGCCGCCGCCCGTTCGAGCGACTGGATGTTCCGTGCCATCGCCGTCCTGCCTCCGTCCCCTTCGACTGCGTAGTGCGCAGTCACCGTTCGGCAATGCCGAACACTACCGGTCCATGCCGACCTCCCGCTAATGGTCGGACGCCACCTGTTACATCACACGTGATCGTGGCGTGACATTCAGGCCACTCACGTCCGTCTCGTGGACGTGGTGCCCATCCAAGCCGACTCCCGGTTACCCTGACGCCGTGCGGCAAGCCCCGTCCGTCCGGGGAAGCCGCATAGCCGACAGCCGTCGCACTCCAGGGAGCCCTTACATGGCCTCGTCGCCAACGTCCCCTTCCGCCGACAGCCGGGCCCGTGTGTCCGCGCTCCGCGAGGCGCTCGCCACCCGTGTGGTGGTCGCCGACGGAGCCATGGGCACGATGCTCCAGGCCCAGGAGCCCACTCTCGCGGACTTCGAGAACCTCGAAGGCTGCAACGAGATCCTCAACCTGACCCGCCCCGACATCGTCCGCTCGGTCCACGAGGCGTACTTCGACGCGGGCGTGGACTGCGTGGAGACCAACACGTTCGGGGCCAACCTCACCGCGCTCGGGGAGTACGACATCCCCGGCCGGGTCTACGAGCTGTCCGAGGCGGGCGCCCGGGTGGCCCGGGAGACCGCCGACGAGTTCACCGCGCGCGACGGCCGGCCGCGCTGGGTGCTGGGCTCGATGGGTCCCGGCACGAAGCTGCCCACCCTGGGACACACCACCTTCGCCGCGATCCGGGACGCCTACCAGCGCAACGCCGAGGGGCTGCTCGCGGGCGGCGCCGACGCGCTGCTGGTGGAGACCACCCAGGACCTGCTCCAGACCAAGGCGGCCGTCCTCGGCACGCACCGCGCGATGGCCGCGGCCGGATACGACGTCCCGGTGATCGTGTCGGTGACGGTCGAGACCACCGGCACCATGCTGCTGGGTTCGGAGATCGGCGCGGCGCTGACCGCGCTGGAGCCGCTGGACATCGACATGATCGGGCTGAACTGCGCCACCGGCCCGGCCGAGATGAGCGAGCACCTGCGCTACCTGGCCCACAACGCCCGCATCCCGCTGTCCTGCATGCCCAACGCGGGCCTGCCGGTCCTCGGCAAGGACGGCGCCCACTACCCGCTGACCGCGCCGGAGCTGGCCGACGCCCAGGAGACCTTCGTCCGCGAGTACGGTCTGTCGCTGGTCGGCGGCTGCTGCGGCACCACGCCCGAGCATCTGCGCCAGGTCGTGGAGCGGGTGCGGGGCGTGACCCCGCCCGAGCGCGACCCCCGCCCCGAGCCCGGGGCCGCCTCCCTCTACCAGACCGTCCCCTTCCGGCAGGACACCTCCTACCTGGCCATCGGCGAGCGGACGAACGCCAACGGGTCGAAGAAGTTCCGCGAGGCCATGCTGGAGGGCCGCTGGGACGACTGTGTCGAGATGGCCCGGGAGCAGATCCGCGAGGGCGCGCACATGCTGGACCTGTGCGTGGACTACGTGGGCCGGGACGGCGTGGCGGACATGGAGGAGCTGGCCGGCCGTTTCGCCACCGCCTCCACGCTGCCCATCGTGCTGGACTCCACCGAGGTGGAGGTGATCCGCGCGGGGCTGGAGAAGCTCGGCGGCCGGGCGGTGATCAACTCGGTGAACTACGAGGACGGCGACGGCCCCGACTCGCGGTTCGCGCGGGTGACCCGGCTGGCGCGGGAGCACGGTGCGGCGCTGATCGCGCTGACCATCGACGAGGAGGGCCAGGCCCGCACCCCCGAGAAGAAGGTCGCGATCGCGGAGCGGCTGATCGCGGACCTGACGGGGAACTGGGGCATCCGCGAGGAGGACATCCTCATCGACACCCTGACCTTCACCATCTGCACCGGTCAGGAGGAGTCCCGCAAGGACGGCATCGCCACGATCGAGGCGATCCGTGAGCTGAAGCGGCGCCATCCGGCGGTGCAGACCACGCTGGGGCTGTCGAACATCTCCTTCGGCCTGAACCCGGCCGCGCGCATCCTGCTGAACTCCGTCTTCCTGGACGAGTGCGTCAAGGCGGGCCTGGACTCGGCGATCGTGCACGCCAGCAAGATCCTGCCGATCGCCCGGTTCAGCGAGGAGGAGGTCACCACCGCCCTCGACCTGATCTACGACCGCCGCAGCGAGGGCTACGACCCCCTCCAGAAGCTCATGCAGCTGTTCGAGGGGGCCACGGCGAAGTCGCTGAAGGCGGGCAAGGCCGAGGAACTGGCCGCGCTGCCCCTGGAGGAGCGGCTCAAGCGGCGGATCATCGACGGTGAGCGCAACGGCCTGGAGGCCGACCTGGACGCGGCCCTCCAGGACCGTCCGGCGCTGGACATCGTCAACGACACCCTGCTGGACGGGATGAAGGTCGTCGGGGAACTGTTCGGCTCCGGGCAGATGCAGCTTCCGTTCGTGCTGCAGTCGGCCGAGGTGATGAAGGCCGCGGTGGCCTACCTGGAGCCGCACATGGAGAAGACGGACGACGAGGGCAAGGGCACGATCGTGCTGGCGACCGTGCGCGGCGACGTGCACGACATCGGCAAGAACCTGGTCGACATCATCCTGTCCAACAACGGCTACAACGTGGTCAACCTCGGCATCAAGCAGCCGGTCTCCGCGATCCTGGAGGCCGCCGAGGAACACCGCGCGGACGTGATCGGCATGTCCGGGCTGCTGGTGAAATCCACCGTGATCATGAAGGAGAACCTGGAGGAGCTCAACCAGCGCGGCCTGGCCACCCGCTTCCCCGTCATCCTCGGCGGCGCCGCCCTGACCCGTGCCTACGTCGAACAGGACCTGCACGAGATCTACGAGGGCGAGGTCCGCTACGCCCGCGACGCCTTCGAGGGCCTGCACCTGATGGACGCCCTGATCGGCGTCAAGCGCGGTGTGCCCGGCGCGAAACTCCCCGAACTGCGCCAGCGCCGGGTCCGCGCCACCGCCACCGTCCAGGCGGAGGAGAAGCCGGAGCAGGGCGCCGTCCGCTCCGACGTCGCCACCGACAACCCCGTGCCCGCCCCGCCGTTCTGGGACACCCGGATCGTCAAGGGCATCCCGCTCAAGGACTACGCCGGCTGGCTGGACGAGGGCGCGCTGTTCAAGGGCCAGTGGGGGCTGAAGCAGGCCCGCACCGGCGAGGGCCCCACCTACGAGGAACTCGTCGAGAGCGAGGGCCGGCCCAGGCTGCGCGGCCTGCTGGACCGGCTCCAGACCGACAACCTCCTCGAAGCCGCCGTGGTCTACGGCTACTTCCCGTGCGTGTCCAAGGACGACGACCTGATCGTCCTGGACGAGAACGGCAACGAACGCACCCGCTTCACCTTCCCCCGCCAGCGCCGGGGCCGGCGGCTGTGCCTGGCCGACTTCTTCCGCCCCCAGGAATCGGGCGAGACCGACGTCGTCGGCTTCCAGGTCGTCACCATCGGCTCCCGCATCGGCGAGGAGACCGCGAAGCTGTTCGAGGCCAACGCCTACCGCGACTACCTCGAACTGCACGGCCTGTCCGTACAGCTCGCCGAGGCACTGGCCGAGTACTGGCACGCCCGGGTACGCGCCGAACTCGGCTTCGGCGGCGAGGACCCGGCCGGCATCGAGGACATGTTCGCCCTGAAGTACCGGGGCGCCCGGTTCTCCCTGGGCTACGGCGCCTGCCCCGACCTGGAGGACCGCGCCAAGATCGCCGACCTGCTCCGCCCGGAGCGCATCGGCGTCCACCTGTCCGAGGAGTTCCAGCTCCACCCCGAACAGTCCACCGACGCCATCGTGATCCACCACCCCGAGGCGAAGTACTTCAACGCACGGTGACGCACGTCTCACTCGGCACACTGATCGGACAAGTCGTAGACTGGTCGGTCCACCGCAGGCCGGTTCCCCACCGGGGAGCCGGCCTGGTCGTCCCTCGAGGAGGTGCGCCCGGATGACCAGCACGGTCCCCGCGCCAGGAACCCGTACGGCCGAAGGCTCCGCCCTGCAAGCGGTACTGCTGGACATGGACGGCACCCTGGTGGACTCCGAAGGCTTCTGGTGGGACGTCGAGGTCGAGGTCTTCGCCTCCCTCGGGTACACCCTGGACGAGACCTGGCGCCATGTCGTGGTCGGCGGCCCCATGACCCGCAGCGCCGGCTTCCTCATCGAGGCCACCGGCGCCGACATCGGCCTGGCCGAACTCACCGTGCTGCTCAACGAGGGCTTCGAGAGCCGGATCGGCACGGGACTGCCGCTGATGCCCGGCGCCGCCCGGCTGCTCGCCGAACTGCACGCGCATGAGATCCCCACCGCCCTGGTCTCCGCCTCCCACCGGCGCATCATCGACCGCGTGCTGTCCGTGCTGGGCCCGCACCACTTCACCCTGTCCGTCGCCGGCGACGAGGTCTCCCGCACCAAGCCCTTCCCGGACCCCTATCTGCTCGCCGCCGCCGGACTCGGCGCCGACCCGGCCCGCTGCGCCGTGGTCGAGGACACCGCCACCGGGGTCGCCGCGGCCGAGGCCGCCGGCTGCCGCGTCGTCGCCGTCCCCTCCGTCGCCCCCATCGGCCCGGCCCTGGGGCGCACCGTCGTCTCCTCGCTGGAGGAAGTCGACCTGGCATTCCTGCGCGGCCTGATGACGCACACGCACTAGCGGCCGCGCGGCCGGATTCAATCGGCCGGAATCACGACCCGGAGTGTGATGTTCGCCACTCGCGGGGGGTCCGACAACGTTGCCGACACCCGTCGGGCGACCCCACCGGGGCGGTTCGGACGTGACCTTGTGTCCCGATTGATGGGAAGCTGCACTAATCCTGCCGCTGTCGGGTTTTCGGTGTGTCCGCGACCGGTTCCCCTGCGTGATGGCGAGTCAACTCACGCGACCGTGAACCCCCTGCGGGTGCGGACTAATCTCATCGCGAGAACATCGCCGAGAACCCCCGTGATCCCCTCGCACCACCCCCGCATGCCGGATGCACGGACCCGAACAGCTCTGGAGAAACTCCCGCATGAACCGCAAGACTTTGGTGCTGCCGGCGGTGGCCGGCCTGCTCACCCCGGTTCTCGCCGCGTGCGGCGGATCCGACAGCGGGAGCACGAGCGGTGACGCCATCGTCGTCGGTACCACGGACCGGTTCACGGCCACCAAGGAAGCCCCCGCGCCCCTCGACCCGGCCTACGCCTACGACGTCGGCAGCTGGAACATCCTGCGCCAGTCCGTGCAGACCCTGATGGCGCAGCCCAAGGGCGAGGGCGAGCCCGTCCCGGACGCCGCCGAGAGCTGCTCCTTCACCGACAGCGGCAGCGAGCGCTACGCCTGCAAGCTCCGCGAGGGCCTGAAGTTCGCGAGCGGCGACCCGGTGACCGCCGAGGACGTCAAGTACTCCATCGAGCGGGCGCTGCGCATCAACTCCAGCAGCGGTGTCTCCGCCCTGCTGAACACCATCGACACGATCGAGACGCAGGGCGACCGCGACGTCGTCTTCCACCTGAAGACCGCCGACGCCACCTTCCCGTACAAGCTGTCCACCCCGGTCGCGGGCATCGTCAACCCCAAGGACTACCCGAAGGACAAGCTCCGCGAGGGCTTCGAGATCGACGGCTCCGGCCCGTACACCTTCAAGGCCGATGTCGACGGCGACGCCATGACGACGGCCACCTTCACCAAGAACCCTTCCTACAAGGGCAATGTGACGGTGAACAACGACAAGGTCGAGCTGCGCTCCTTCGCCGGCGCCGACGCCATGGGCGAGGCGATCGACAAGGGCGACATCGACGTCATGACCCGCACCATGTCGCCCGCGCAGATCCAGAAGCTGGACACCGGCGGCGACCAGAAGGTCGACCTCGTCGACATGCCCGGCCTGGAAATCCGCTACCTGGCCTTCAACACCGACGCCACCAGCGTCAAGGACAAGGCCGTACGCCAGGCCATGGCCCAGGTCATCAACCGCGGCGAACTGGTCTCCAAGGTCTACGGCACCCAGGCCGAGCCCCTGTACTCGCTGGTCCCGGCCACCGTCACCGGCCACTCCAACTCGTTCTTCAACAAGTACGGCAACCCCAGCGCCGACAAGGCCAAGTCCCTGCTCGCCAAGGCCGGCGTCACCGCCCCGGTGAAGCTGACCCTGCACTACACGACCGACCACTACGGTTCGGCCACCAAGCAGGAGTTCGAGGTCCTGCAGAAGCAGCTCAACGACAGCGGCCTGTTCGACGTCACCGTCCAGGGCCACCCCTGGTCGACCTTCCGGCCCGCCGAGCAGAAGGGCGAGTACGACGTCTACGGCATGGGCTGGTTCCCCGACTTCCCCGACGCCGACAACTTCCTCGCGCCCTTCCTGGACAAGGACAACTTCCTCGGCTCGCCGTACAGCGACAGCACCATCCAGCACACGCTGATCCCGCAGTCCCGCCGCGAGGCCGACCGGCTCGGCGCGTCCAAGAGCCTGACGGAGATCCAGAACCGTGTCGCCGAGGACGTCCCCGTCCTCCCGCTGTGGCAGGGCAAGCAGTACGTCGCCGCCCGCGACGACATCACGGGCACGGCCTACGCCCTCAACTCCTCCTCGACGCTTCAGCTGTGGGAGCTCGGCCGCGGCGTGAGCGGCTGACGGCTCCCGTACCCGGGGCCGCGCACGGTGCGGCCCCCGGTGCCCGGGTCCAGGGACGGCGGGCCCGGGCTGACGAACCGACGACAAGGCACTTCGAGTGAACCTGCGCAACCAGTGGCCGGTCCTGCCCCTCGCGGCGGTGCTGGCCTCCGGCCTGCTGACCGGCTGCGGAACCGAGTCCGGTGACTCCGGGGGCACCGGCTCCTCCGTGGTGATGGGGATGTCCGACGACGTCCTCGCCACGGACCCGGCGGCCGGCTACGACCCCGGCTCCTGGCTGTTGTTCGACAACGTCTTCCAGTCGCTGCTCAGCTTCCCCAAGGGCGCGACCGAACCCCAGCCCGAACTGGCGAAGCAGTGCGGCTTCACCGACACCCGGGCCATGGTCTACAAGTGCGAACTGAAGGACGGCCTGAAGTTCAGCAACGGTGACGACCTCACCTCCGAGGACGTGAAGTTCACCTTCGACCGCATGCTGAAGATCGCCGACCCGGCCGGTCCCGCCCTGATGTTCCCGATGCTCGACAAGGTCGAGACACCGGACGCCAAGACGGCCGTCTTCCACCTGAAGGTGCCCGACGCCACCTTCCCCAGCAAGATCGCCTCCGGCGCCGGCTCCATCGTGGACCACCGCCAGTACGACGCGAACGCCCTGCGCACCGACCACCAGGCGATCGGCTCCGGCCCCTACAAGCTGGACTCCTTCGACAAGGACCAGGCCGTCTTCTCCGTCAACGGCAACTACAAGGGCACCGCCGAGCCGAACAACTCCGGCGTCACCCTGAAGTTCTTCCACGGCGACCGCACAGCGCTGAAGGAAGCCCTCCTCGGCGGCGACATCGACATCGCCTACCGAGGCCTGACCGCGGCCGACATCGCCCAGCTCGACCAGCAGAACGACAGCAAGGGCATCGACGTCATCGAGGGCACCAGCGCCGAGGTGCAGCACCTGGTCTTCAACATGAAGGACCCGGTGGCCGGCAAGCTCGGCGTCCGCAAGGCCATGGCCTACCTCATCGACCGCGACGCCCTGATCAAGGACGTCTACCAGGGCACCGCCACCCCGCTGTACTCGATCGTCCCGGCCGGTGTCGCGGGCCACAACACCGCCTTCTTCGACACCTACGGCGCCCGGCCCTCCCAGGCCAAGGCCGCCGCCGCGCTGCGCGCCGACGGCATCACCGGCAAGGTGAGGCTCACCCTGTGGTCCACGCCGTCCCGCTACGGCCCCGCCACCGACGAGGAGCTGAAGGCCATCGCCGGACAGCTCAACGCCAGCGGCCTGTTCGACGCCGACGTCAAGTCCGTCGCCTTCGACCAGTACGAGAAGGACATCGCCGCCGGCAAGTACGGCGTCTACGTGAAGGGCTGGGTGCCGGACTACCCGGACGCCGACAACTTCACCGCCCCCTTCTTCGGCCGGGGCAATGTGCTGAACAACCACTACGACAACCGCACGATCACCGGGACCCTGCTGCCCGGCACCGCCGCCCAGAGCGACCGCTCGGCCACCGACAAGGACTTCGGCAAGCTCCAGGACATCGTCGCCGACGAACTGCCCGTGCTGCCGGTCTGGCAGGCCAAGCAGTACGCGGTCGTCCGCGACGGCGTGTACGGCCTGGAGTACTGCCTGGACGCCTCCACGGTGTTCCGGTTCTGGGAACTCAGCAAGAGCGGCTGACACGGGACACGGCGAAGGGCGCCCCTCTCCTCGCGGAGCGGGGCGCCCTTCGCCGTCGTCACACGCCGTGCCGGACGGATGCCTACTGGGCGCCGGGACGCACCAGCCCGCTCTCGTACGCGTACACCGCCGCCTGCACCCGGTCCCTGAGCCCCAGCTTCGTCAGCACATGGCCCACATGTGTCTTCACCGTCGTCTCACTGACGAACAGATCCGCCGCGATCTCCGCGTTGGACAGCCCGCGCGCCACCAGTTTCAGCACCTCCACCTCACGGTCCGTGAGGGTGTGCAGGGTGTCCGGCACCGGCTCCTCGCCGGACGGCAGATGCGTGGCGTACTTGTCCAGCAGCCGCCGGGTGATGCTCGGCGCGAGCATCGCCTCGCCGTTCGCCACCACCCGGATCGCCTGCACCAGCTCGTTGGCGGGCGCGTCCTTCAGCAGGAAGCCGCTCGCCCCGGCGCGCAGCGCCTCCACCACGTACTCGTCCAGGTCGAAGGTGGTCAGCACCAGCACCTTGGCCGGACCGTCCCGGCCGGGACCGGTGATCTGCCGGGTGGCCTCCACACCGTCCATCCGCGGCATCCGGATGTCCATGAGCACCACGTCCGGTTGCAGCGCTCGTACCTGGTCGAGGGCCTGCAGGCCGTCACCGGCCTCGCCGACGACCGCGATGTCCTGCTCGGCCTCCAGGATCATCCGGAAACCCGTACGCAGCAGGGGCTGGTCGTCGACCAGTAGGACACGGATGGCCACGTGACACTCCTTCGCTAGTCCGGCCCCATTCTGCCCTGCGCCGGCCAGCCGCCTCACCCCGCCCGGGCCCCGGGCGGGGTCACCGGCAGCGGATAGGGCGGGGGAGTGCCGCCGAACTCCGGGCAGTGCGCCCGGTGGTCGCACCAGCCGCACAGCTTGGTCGGCCGGGGCCGCCAGTCCCCGCTCTCCGTGGCCTGCCTGATGGCCTCCCACAGCGCGTGCAGCCTGCGCTCCACCCGCTCCAGATCGGCCGGGACCGGGTCGTACGTCAGCACGTCCCCGCTGCCGAGGTACACCAGCTGGAGCCGGCGCGGCACGATGCCCTTCAGCCGCCAGACGACCAGCGCGTAGAACTTCATCTGGAAGAGCGCGCCCTCGGCGTACTCCGGGCGCGGGGCCTTGCCCGTCTTGTAGTCGACGATCCGCACCTCGCCGGTCGGCGCCACGTCCACCCGGTCGATGATCCCGCGCAGCCGCAGCCCCGAGTCCAGCTCGGTCTCCACGAACAGCTCCCGCTCGGCCGGCTCCAGCCGCGTGGGGTCCTCCAGCGTGAACCAGCGCTCCACCAGCCGCTCCGCCTCGGCGAGCCAGCCGGCCAGCCGCTCGCCCTCCGGATCGTCGGCGAACAGCTCGGTCAGCTCGGGGCGGCTCTCCCGCAGCCGGTCCCACTGCCCCGGGATCAGCGCCTTCGCCCGGGGCGCGGTCCGCTCCCCGGCGGGCGCGTCGAACAGCCGCTCCAGCACGGCGTGCACCAGCGTGCCCCGGGTCGCGGCCTCGCTCGGCTTCTCCGGCAGCCGGTCGATCACCCGGAACCGGTACAGCAGCGGACACTGCATGAAGTCACCGGCCCGGGACGGCGACAGCGACACCGGCGCGAGGGCGCCGCGCTCGCCGGCGGCCCCGGCCCCCTCTGCCGAGTCCTGCGTCACTGCCTCGTCGATGCTGCTGTCCATGCCCCAGACCATACGGCCCGGCACCGACAGTGACCCAGTCGCGGCCCGCGCCACCGGGCGTCCGCCGGACGAACACCAGGGGTGCCGGGGCGGAACGCGCCGCCACGGGCGCATACCATCGACCAGAGACCCTTCCGACCAGGCAGGTGCGGAAGACGCTTCGAACGAGGGGACACCGTGGACGTGAGCGGCGGGAGCGGGCAGCCCCGGTCCGGCGACGACAGGCCGGCCGAGGACGCCGCGGACCCTACGGCCCCGGCGACCGGACCCACCGACCACCGCGGCCCCCGGGCCCCGGAGAACACGCCCGAGCAGGACCCCACCGAAGCCGCCCCGGCGCCCGGCCCCACCGACGGGGACCAGCCTCCGGCCGACGGCCCTGCGATCAGCCCCTCCGACTCGGGACAGCCCACCGCCGACGGCCCCGCGGGCACCCCGACCGGTGGCGGACAGTTCGCCGCCGAGGATCCTGCGGGGACCGCCTCCGGTGGGAAGCGGCCCGTGGCCGATGGCCCTGCGGAGACCCCGTCGGGTGCAGAGCGATCTGCGGCCGATGACCTTGCGGCGCCCCCGTCGGGCGGGG
>NZ_JACBWZ010000380.1 GCF_013870595.1 Streptomyces sp. WELS2
GCCCTCGGACTGGTGCTGGCCGTCCCCCTGGACGCGCTCACCGACCTGCCCTCCTTCGACACCTCCGCGATGGACGGCTGGGCGGTCGCCGGGCCCGGGCCCTGGCAGGTACGGGAGGAGGGAGTGCTCGCCGGGCACGCCCAGCCCGAGCCGCTCACCGACGGCGCGGCGGTCCGCATCGCCACCGGTGCCCGTATCCCCGCCGACACCACCGCCGTCCTGCGCACCGAGCACGGCCGGACCGACGCCCAGGGCCGTCTGCACCCCACCCGCGAGATGTTCCACGGCCAGGACATCCGTCCCCGGGGCCAGGAGTGCCGCACCGGCGACCAGTTGCTGCCCGTCGGCACCCTGGTCACCCCCGCCGTCCTCGGCCTCGCCGCGGCGGCCGGCTACGACACGGTCACCGTCGTTCCCCGCCCGCGCGTCGAAGTCCTGATCCTGGGCGACGAGTTGCTGACCGAGGGCTTGCCGCACGACGGGCTGATCAGGGACGCGCTCGGCCCCATGCTGCCGCCCTGGCTGCGCGCGCTGGGCGCCGACGTCGTGGCCGTGCGCCGGATCGGCGACGACGCCCGGGCGCTGCGCAAGGCGATCACCGCCTCCCGGGCCGACCTGGTCATCACCACGGGCGGCACCGCGGCCGGACCCGTCGACCACGTCCACCCGGTCCTGGAACGCGTCGGCGCCGAACTCCTCGTGGACGGCGTCAAGGTGCGGCCGGGTCACCCCATGCTGCTGGCCCGCGTCAAGGAGGACCAGCACCTCGTCGGCCTGCCCGGCAACCCTCTCGCGGCCGTCTCCGGCCTGCTCACGCTCGCCGAACCGCTGCTGCGGACCCTCGCCGCCCGCCCCGCCCCCGAGCCGTACACCCTGCCCCTGAAGGAGGCGGTGCAGGGGCATCCGTACGACACCCGTCTCATCCCCGTGGTGCTGCGCGGGGACCACGCCGTGCCGCTGCGTTACAACGGCCCGGCGATGCTGGAGGCGGGCCGCACCGGCACCGTGGACCTCTCGGCGGACGGCTCGCACTGCCCCGGCGGTCTGACGCTGCTCGTCGAGTCGAACGTGCCGCCCCCACGCATGATCGTCTTCGGCGCGGTGGACTTCGCGTCCGCGCTGGCCCGGGCCGGGAAGTTCCTCGGCTACCACGTGACGGTCTGCGACGCCCGCCCCGTCTTCGCCACCCGCGACCGCTTCCCGGAGGCCGACGAGGTCGTGGTGGACTGGCCGCACCGCTACCTGCGGCGCACCGGGACCGACGCCCGTACGGTCCTGTGCGTGCTCACCCACGACGCCAAGTTCGACGTACCCCTGCTGAAGGCGGCCCTGCGGATGCCGGCGGCGTTCGTGGGCGCGATGGGATCACGCCGGACCCATGAGGACCGCAACCGGCGGCTGCGCGCCGAAGGCGTCACCGAACGCGAACTGGCCCGGCTGCGCTCGCCGATCGGCCTCGACCTCGGCGCCCGCACACCGGAGGAGACCGCCCTCTCGATCGTCGCGGAGGTCGTCGCCCTCCGGCGGGGCGGCACGGGCGTGCCCCTCACCGGTTCCAGCACGCCGATCCATCACGAGACGGGAGAAGGAAGGAGGCCGGCGGTCGCCTGACGGCCCGGGGCGGCCACTCAGACCGAGAGGGAGCCCAGTGCCAGGCACAGCCTCTCGATGTCCTCGTCGGTGTTGTAGTAGTGCACCGACGCGCGCACCACGGCGGGCAGGCCGCGCGCGCCCAGGTCGTAGCGGGCCGAGGCGATCGCCGACACACTGGTGTTGATGCCCGCCGCGGTGAGCTGTCGCCGCACCTCGGCGGCGGGCACGCCGTCGACGGTGAACGTGACGATGCCGCACAGACGCCGGCCGCGGTCCTGGACGGTCACTTCGGGGAGCTGCGCGAGCCGGTGCCGCAGCCGTGCGGCGAGAGCCGTGACCCGCTCCTCGATCGCTTCGATGCCCCATCCCAGGGCGTAGTCCACGGCGGCACCGAGGCCGATCTTCGCCGCGTGGTTGGTTTCCCAGGCCTCGAACCGCCGGGCGTCGGACCGGATCTCGTACGTTTCCGCTCCGGTCCACGTCGCGGCGTGCAGGTCGAGGAAGGGCGGCTCCAGCTTCTCGACGAGCCGTTCGGAGACGTACAGGAAGCCGGTACCGCGCGGTCCGCGCAAGAACTTGCGCCCCGTCGCCGACAGCATGTCGCAGCCGATCTCCCGTACGTCGACAGGCAGTTGCCCCACCGACTGGCAGGCGTCGAGCAGGTACGGGACGCCCGCGGCGCGGGTCAGCCGGCCGATCTCCGCCGCGGGGTTCACCAAGCCGCTCTGGGTGGGCACGTGGGTGACGGCGACGAGCTTGACGTCGTCGTCCAGGCGCCGTTGCAGGTCCGCCACCGACAGTTGGCCGTGCTCGTCGTCTTCCACGACCTCGACGCGGGCGCCGGTGCGACGGGTCACCTGCAGAAAGGCGATGACATTGCTGGCGTACTCGGCACGGGAGGTCAGGATGCGATCGCCGGGCCGGAAACGCATCGCGTAGAAAACCATGTCCCAGGCCCGGGTGGCGCTTTCGACCACGGCGACCTCGTGCGGCCGGCAGCCGATCAGGCGGGCGATCGACTGGTAGACGGCGTCGATCTCCGCGGCCCGGGCCGCCGCGGCCTCGTAACCGCCGAGCCGCGCCTCCAGCCGCAGGTGGTCGATGACGGCTTCGAGGACCGGAGCCGGGGCGAGTGCCGCGCCGGCGTTGTTGAGGTGTACGACGTTCGCGCAGCCGGGGGTCTCCCGGCGGGCACGGGCCACGTTCACTGGTTCCGGCACGGCACTCCTCGACGTTCGTCCTGGCGGGGACAGACAGTCCTGTCATGTTCCCAGGATTCTTCCCCTGCCGGAGGACCGGCCGGGCACCGCCGGGGAAGGGAGGTCACCACCGCAGGGTGAGGCGCCTCGGTGACCTGAAGCCGCGGCCTTCGACGCCGTCGGTGTCCAGGGCCGGACGGCCCGGCCGCGTCCGTGTCGGCGGAGCACCGGCGCAGCACCCAGGTCAGCGGGCACTCCCAGCGCCAGTACTCCTGGATCACGGTCGTGGCCCCGGACTCGCCGGCGCGGGCGGCCTCCGGGAGCGCCGGGTCGGAGAGGACCGCGTACATCAGGGTGGCGAGGGAACGGAACGGCGGTTCGGTGCCGGTGGACAGCAAGAGGGGTACCGTGGGGAGGAGTTCGGGCCCGGTGCCGATCACCGGGGCCTCGTGGCGCAGCAGTCGGCCCACGAGGCTTCGGCGGGCCACGCCGAGGGGGTACCGAGGCGCGGTGCGGTGTGCCGTCGGCGAACACCGGCGGCCGCCGAACCCCGCCTGTTCGCCGACAAGGAAAAACCCACCCATGAAATTCGCCACGCGCCCCGACCGTCGTGCGGATCCCCCTCGTACCGCGCCGCTCGGCCGGTTGGTCACCGCGAACGCGCTCAGCTCGGTCGGGGACGGCGCGCGGTTCGCGGCGCTGCCTCTGCTGGCGGCGGCCGTCACGCGGGACGTGTTCTGGGTGTCGGTGGTCGCCGCCGCGGGGCGGGCGGCCTGGCTGCCGGCACCGCTCATCGGTACTCTCGTCGACCGGATGGCGGCGCGCCGCTCCATGGTGGGCGCCGATCTGGCACGCTGTGCGCTGCTGACGGCGCTGACCGCGACGACGGTCGTCGGGTGGGTACCCGTCATGTCGCTGGTGGTGCTGGCCTTTCTCTGCGGCATCGCCGAGGTGTTCTTCGACAGCGCGGCCCAGGCGGTCGTACCACGCCTGGCCGAGGACCGGCAGTTGGAGCGGACGAACGCCCGGATCATCGGGGCGCAGATCACGGGAACAGGTTTCCTCGGTCCGCCGCTCGGGGCGGCGCTGTGGACGGTCGGGCGGCCCTGGCCGTTCGCCGTGGACGCGGTGACGTTCCTCGGTTCGGCGCTCCTGCTCACAGGCTTGCCCCGGTGCGGTCCGGGGAAGCGGCCGCAGGGCGGGGAGCGGACGGAACGCGGCGTCGCCGGTCTGCTGCGCGGAACGTGGGCCGGCCTGCGGCTGCTCGGCGGGGACCGGGTGCTGCGCCGCCTGATGGCGGTGGTCGCGGTGCTCGGCGTGGGCCAGCAGGCGGTCTACGCGGTGCTCGTCGTGTACGTGGAGGGCAGGCTCGGCCTGCCGTCCTGGGGTTACGGCCTGATGCTGGTGGCGGCGGCCCTCGGCAGCCTGACCGGGGCCAGGACGGCGGCGTGGACGGCGCACCGGCTGGGCACCGCGCGCAGCCTGATCGTGTCGGTGACCGTGTCCGCGCTCACCTACCTGGTCGTCGCGGTGCTGCCGTGGTGGCCGCTGGTGGCGCTGATGCTCGCCGGGAACAGCGCCGCCGTGGTGCTGTGGAACGTCTGCACGGTCTCACTGCGGCAGCGGCTCACCCCACCCGGCATGCTGGGCCGTGTCACCAGCGGATACCGCCTCGCCGCATGGGGGACCATGCCCGTCGGCGCCGCGCTGGGCGGCGTCCTCGCCGGGCGCGTGGGCCCCGGAGCCCCCTGGGCCACGGCGGGCCTGCTGCTCCTGGGATGCCTTCCACTGCTGCGCGGCATGCCGTCGACGCCGTCGCGACGGTTGGAACCGGGGAAAGAGCCTGAGAGCGTGGATTAGAAATCCCTGTCACCGGCTGCTCGGTGAAGAGTGTTCACCGCGATCAGCTCTCTGTCGGCTCCGGGAAAACACCGTTCTTCTCGTTTGTAACGGGCGGCCGAAGCCGACGTGGATTCGATGAAGAAGGAGCTTTCATGACCTTTCCTGCCATGGCGCCCGGTGACTGTGAGGGAGCGTTGCCGCCGTTCGCGCGGCAGTTGTGCGGTCTGGTGAGTGCCGAGCGTGCCGTTGGTGATCTGCGGCGCTACTTCGGCATCGGTCTGGCGCCCGGCGAGGCGGCGTTCACCGGCAGCCGGTTCGAGCATCTGGGTGGTGGGGGAGACCGGCCGGAGGTCGCCGACCGGATCACGGCGGAGGACCTGATCGCGGTGCAAACCTTGTCGGTGACCGTTCCGGCGCCGGTCGCACTGGACATCTTGGAGGGCCCACTTGGCGCGCGGCTGTCCGGGCTGCTGCGTGACATCCCACGGGGCATGGACATGGTCGACGCCGGGGAACACGACCTGGCTCCGGGGTCGCCGGCGGACCGGGCCTGGCGACTGCTGGAAGACCAGCCCGACGTCGGGTGGGTGATCGCGGGGAAGCTCCTGGCCAGGAAGCGCCCACGGCTGCTGCCCGTCTACGACAAGGTGGTGCGCTGCGCCCTGGGCCGCCCGCGCCCCTCGTTCTGGCTCGCGCTGCGCGCCGCGCTCCGCGCGGACGACCGCGCCCTGCACCGCCGGTTGCTCGCCCTGCGCGAGGTCGCGGGAGTGCCGGAGACGGTGAGCGCGCTGCGGGTGTGCGACGTGGCGGTGTGGATGGGGCACCGGGCGCAGGGCCATGCCTGCCCTCGCTGACCGTGGCGGCGAAGGGGCCCATACGTCCGGCAGGAAGACACCTTCGTGTGCCGCGTAGGCCGGTTCGTGTGATGGCCGTGGACGGTGCCCGCCGGATTGTCAGTGCCGCCTCCTAGCATGGCGACCATGACGAAGACGCAGGTGGGGGCGGCGGGACGGCTGCTGCGCGAGATGGTCGGTGCCGGTCGGGACACGGAGGGAACGGGCCCGCGCAGCAGCCGTCCCGCCGCCCCCACCTGCGTCTTCGTCACCAGATGATCATCGCGATCGACTACAACATCGTGTTCGTCTCCCTGCCGGAGATCGGCACG
>NZ_JACBWZ010000381.1 GCF_013870595.1 Streptomyces sp. WELS2
CGCCACGGCCACCGCGGTCACCATCAGGTCGTAGCGGGCGTACACCGTCGGCCCGAGCAGCGGGACGCCCGCCACCCACACCCAGGCCCCGCGCGGGGACCGGCCGGGCCGGCCGCCCGCGTACGCCAGCAGCGCCAGCACCACGGCGTCGGACAGGCACGCCAGCGTGAAGAAGGCGTGCGCGTACGACAGGAAGGGCAGGGCGGCGGGGGAGAGGATCGCGAGGGCCGCGGCGGGCGGGTACTGCCAGGTGACGTCGTCCAGCGGAAACGTTCCCTGGCGCAGCACCTCGTACCAGCCGCGGTAGATCACCGACACGTCCGAGGTGACGTCCGGGCCCGGGAAGACGTACACCCGGAACACGAACAGCAGCAGCGCCGCGCGGGTCACCGCCCAGGCCGCGAGCGGCCACAGCGGGGACCGCCCGGCGCCCTTCGTCTCCACGTGATCCCCTGCCGTTCGAATCCGCTTCGAATCCGCTTCGAGCGACCATGATGTCCCCCGATCCCGTGCGCGTGCCACAGACCCGGCCGCGCCCGGCCGGGGGCGGCCCGTTCGGTAGGGTCGGCGGCGATGCGAAAGACCCTGATCGTCACCAACGACTTCCCGCCCCGGCCGGGCGGCATCCAGGCCTTCCTGCACAACATGGCCCTCCGCCTGGACCCCGGCCGGCTGGTCGTCTACGCCTCCACCTGGAAGCGCGGCCGGGAGGGCGCCGAGGCCACCGCGGCCTTCGACGCCGAGCAGCCCTTCACCGTCGTCCGCGACCGCGCCACCATGCTGCTGCCCACCCCCCGGGCCACCCGGCGCGCGGCCGGGCTGCTGCGCGAGCACGACTGCACCGCGGTGTGGTTCGGCGCGGCGGCCCCGCTCGGGCTCATGGCCCCCGCGCTGCGCGAGGCCGGCGCCGAGCGGCTGGTGGCCACCACCCACGGGCACGAGGCCGGCTGGGCCCAGCTGCCCGCCGCCCGGCAACTGCTGCGCCGGATCGGGGAGTCCACGGACACGCTCACCTACCTCGGCGAGTACACCCGCTCCCGGATCGCCGGCGCCCTGACCCCGCGCGCGGCCTCGCGGATGGTGCGACTGCCGCCGGGCGTGGACGAGAAGACCTTCCACCCCGGCTCCGGCGGCGACGCGGTCCGCGCGCGGCTCGGCCTCACCGACCGGCCGGTCGTCGTCTGCGTCTCCCGGCTGGTGCCGCGCAAGGGCCAGGACACCCTGATCCGGGCCATGCCCGGGATCCTGGCCGCCGAACCGGACACCGTGCTGCTGATCGTCGGCGGCGGCCCCTACGAACGGGACCTGCGGCGCCTCGCCCGGGAGACCGGCGTCGCCGGCTCGGTGCGCTTCACCGGCGCCGTGCCCTGGGCGGAGCTGCCCGCGCACTACGGCGCCGGGGACGTGTTCGCCATGCCCTGCCGCACCCGGCGCGGCGGCCTGGACGTGGAGGGCCTCGGCATCGTCTACCTGGAGGCCTCCGCGACCGGCCTGCCCGTCGTCGCGGGCGACTCGGGCGGCGCCCCCGACGCGGTCCTGGACGGCGAGACCGGCTGGGTGGTCCGGGGCGGCGAGCCCGCCGAGGCCGCCGACCGCATCGTGACCCTCCTGAAGGACCCCGCACTGCGACGGCGGATGGGCGAGCGGGGCCGCCGCTGGGTGGAGGAGACGTGGCGCTGGGACCTGCTGGCGGAGAACCTGAGGACACTGCTGGACTGAAGCGCCCCCGAAGGGACCCGGCGCTCCCCAGGCGACCGGGCGCTTTGGAAGGGACCCGGCGCCCCGGAGGGCGCCGGCGGCTACTTGGCGTAGATCGCCTCGATCTCGTCCGCGTAATCCTTCGCCACCACGTTCCGCTTCAGCTTCAGCGACGGCGTCAGATGTCCCGACTCCTCGGTGAACTGGGCGGACAGCACACGGAACTTGCGCACCGACTCGGCCTTCGACACCGCCGCGTTGCCGTCGTCCACCGCCGCCTGGATCGCCGCGAGCAGATCCGGGTCGTCCTTCAGGGTCGCCGCCGTGGAGTTCGCCGGCTTGCCGTGTTCGGCGGCCCAACGGCCCAGGAACTCCTCGTCGATGGTGACCAGCGCGCCCACGAACGGCCGCCCGTCGCCCACCACCATGCACTCCGCGACCAGCGCGTGCGCCCGGATCCGGTCCTCGATCACCGCCGGGGCCACGTTCTTGCCGCCCGCGGTGACGATGATCTCCTTCTTGCGGCCGGTGATGCGCAGATAGCCGTCCTCGTCCAGGGTGCCGATGTCCCCGGTGTGGAACCATCCGTCGGCCAGCGCCTCCGCCGTCGCGCCCGGATTGTTCCAGTACTCCTTGAACAGGTGCTCGCCGTGCAGCAGCACCTCGCCGTCGTCCGCGATCCGCACCACCGAACCGGGCAGCGGCTGCCCGACCGTGCCGATCTTCTGCCGGTCCCACGGGTTGAACGCCGTCGCCGCGCAGGACTCGGTCAGGCCGTACCCCTCCAGCACCGTGAAGCCGATGCCCCGGAAGAAGTGGCCGAGCCGCTCGCCGAGCGGGGCGCCGCCGGAGATGGCGTACTCGCCCCGGCCGCCGAGGACCGCGCGCAGCTTGCCGTAGACCAGTTTGTCGAAGAGCTTGTGCTTCAGCTTCAGGCCGAGCGACGGGCCGGAGGGGGTGTCCAGCGCCTTGCTGTAGGCGATCGCGGTGTCCGCCGCCTTGTCGAAGATCTTGCCCTTGCCCTCGGCCTGCGCCTTGGCGCGCGCCGCGTTGTACACCTTCTCGAAGACCCGGGGCACACCGAGGATCAGCGTCGGCCGGAACGCGGCGAGTTCGTCGGTGAGGTTCTTGATGTCCGGGACACAGCCCAGCTTGATCGGCGCCATCATCGGCGCCACCTGCACCAGCCGGCCGAAGACATGGGCGAGGGGCAGGAAGAGCAGCACGGAGCACTCACCGGTGCGGAACAGCGGACGCAGCCGCTCCACCACGTTCCCGCACTCGGCGAAGAAGCTGCGGTGGGTGAGCACACAGCCCTTGGGGCGCCCGGTGGTGCCGCTGGTGTACACGATGGTCGCCGGGTCGTCGGCCCGGGCGAGCGAGCCGCGCTCCTCCACCGTCTCGTCCGACACGCCCTGGCCGAGCCGGCCCAGTTCGGCCACGGCCCCGGCCTCGATCTGCCAGACGTGCTTCAGCGCGGGCAGCGACTCGCGCACCGACTCCACGGCCGCCGCGTGATTGTCCAGCTCCACCACACAGGCCGTCGCGCCCGAGTCGGACAGGATCCAGCGCACCTGCTCCGGCGAACTGGTCTCGTACACCGGCACGGTGACGGCGCCCGCGCTCCAGATCGCGAAGTCCAGCAGCGTCCACTCGTAGCGCGTCCGGGACATCAGGCCCACCCGGTCGCCCGGCTGCACCCCGGCGGCGATCAGACCCTTGGCCGCCGTGCGGACCTCGGCCAGGAACTCCCGGGCGGTCACGTCCCGCCAGACACCCTCCGTCTTGCGGGCGATGACGGCGACGTCGGGGTGCTGCGCGGCGTTTCTGCGGACGATATCGGTCAGATTTCCGTCCGCAGGGACCTCGTACAAAGCCGGAAGGCTGAACTCGCGCAAGACTGCTGCTCCTCATAGGGCGCCGGCGCCACGACGTTGTGCGATGCGACGGTGCGGTCCAAGGCTCGGGCAGGTGCTCGGGTCTTCGGTGGCTGAAATCCGAGCACGACTGGACTGCCCGGACGTTACCCGCCGGTATGGCGTCTACGACAGGGGGTCCCGGCGAGATGTTCGGTGCGTCACACACGCGGGCTTTCCTTCGCGCACAGTAGTCCACGGCCCAACCGACCGGCGAGTAACCGCAGGCCGGACCGGCACTGTTCACCTGCGCCCCCACACGCCTACTCTTGATCACCATGGCATCCACACGCACCGGCGAGCGGCGGACCCGGGTCCACGTGGTCAGCGACGTGCACGGCAACGCCCGAGACCTGGCCCGGGCCGGCGACGGTGCCGACGCCCTGGTCTGCCTGGGCGACCTCGTCCTCTTCCTCGACTACGCCGACCACTCGCGCGGGATCTTCCCCGACCTGTTCGGCAAGGAGAACGCGGACCGCATCGTCGAGCTGCGCACCGCCCGCCGGTTCGCCGAGGCCCGCGAGTTCGGCGCCCGGCTGTGGGGCGGCATCGGCACCGACCGGGCCGCCGCCATCGAGAAGGCGGTGCGCCGGCAGTACGAAGAACTGTTCGCCGCGTTCCCCGCACCGACGTACGCCACCTACGGCAATGTCGACATGCCGCAGCTCTGGCAGGAGTACGCCCGGCCCGGCACCACGGTCCTCGACGGACAGCGGGTGGAGATCGGCGGGTGGACCTTCGGTTTCGTCGGCGGCGGCCTGCGCACCCCGATGCGCACGCCGTACGAGATCGGCGACGAGGAGTACGCGGCGAAGATCGAGGCCGTCGGCGAGGTCGACGTGCTGTGCACCCACATCCCGCCCGAGGTGCCCGAACTCGTCTACGACACCGTGGCCCGCCGCTTCGAGCGGGGCAGCCGGGCCCTGCTGGACGCCATCCGCCGCACCCGGCCCCGGTACGCCCTTTTCGGCCATGTGCACCAGCCGCTCGCGCGCCGGATGCGGATCGGCGCCACCGAGTGCGTGAACGTCGGCCACTTCGCGAGCACCGGCACCCCCTGGGTCCTGGAGTGGTGAGGCACCCCAGGTGGGGTGAAGGCGGCTGGTCGGCGGCGCGGTAGCCTTCACGCTGCACACACGTGCGCGGCCCGGCGCACACACGACCTCTCCCACACGGCGCGCATCCGGAGGAGCCACGGCGATGGCGGAACACACCAGTTCGAGCATCACGATCGAGGCGGCCCCCGCCGACGTCATGGCGGTGATCGCCGACTTCGCGCGCTACCCGGACTGGACCGGCGAGGTGAAGGAGGCCGAGGTCCTCTCCGCCGACGAGCACGGCCGCGCCGAGCGGGTCCGCCTCGTCATGGACGCCGGCGCCATCAAGGACGACCAGACCCTCGCCTACACCTGGCACGGCGACCACGAGGTCTCCTGGACCCTGGTCAAGTCCCAGATGCTGCGCTCGCTGGACGGCTCCTACCTGCTGAAGCCGGCCGGCCAGGGCGCCACCGAGGTCACCTACCAGCTCACCGTCGACGTCAAGATCCCCATGCTCGGCATGATCAAGCGCAAGGCGGAGAAGGTCGTCATCGACCGGGCGCTGGCGGGCCTGAAGGAGCGGGTCGAGTCCCTGGGGAAGTAGCTCCCCGGAGTTCACCGACGTCCCCGGGGCAGGGCCTTCCCGGCTCACCCCGCCGCCCACGACGGGTACGGTTCAGCCTCATGCGCACCCTCCTGATCATGGGCCCGGGCGGCAGTGGCCGGACGACCCTCGCCGCGGCCACCGCGCTCACCTCCGCCCGTGCGGGCCACCGCACCCTCCTGCTGAGCGCCGACCGCACCGACACCCCGGGCGCGGCCCTGGGCACCCCGACAGGAGCGGCCCCCACCGAGGCCGCGCCGCACCTGACCGTCTGGCGCCCGGACGCCGCCGAAGGCTTCCGGCGGGACCTCACCGCCTTCCAGACCCGCGCCGAGAGCGTCCTCGACCTGCTCGGCGCCGCCCGCCTGGACGCCGAGGAGGTCACCCCGCTGCCCGGCGCCGGGGAACTGTCCTTCCTGCGCGCCCTGCGCGACGCGGCCCTCTCCGAGCGCTACGACCTGCTCGTCGTGGACCTCCCGCCGCTCCCCGGGGCCCTCGCCCTGCTCGGTCTGCCCGAGGAACTGCGCCGCTATCTGCGC
>NZ_JACBWZ010000382.1 GCF_013870595.1 Streptomyces sp. WELS2
GGTCTCGGCGGGCTCCTCGCCCGTCACCTGGTGACCGCCCACGGCGTACGCCGCCTGGTCCTCGCCGGCCGCCGCGGCACCGCCCCGGAGCTGCGCGCCGAACTGACCGCGCTGGGCGCCGAGGTGACCGTGGCCGCCTGCGACACCGGCGACCGCGAGGCGCTGCGCCGCCTGCTGGAGCGGCACCCGGTGGACTCCGTCGTCCACGCGGCGGGCACCGTCCACGACGGCACCGTGGACACCCTCACCGACGAGATGGTGGACGAGGTCTTCCACGCCAAGGCCCTGGGCGCCTGGCACCTGCACGAACTGACCCGGGACCGCGAGCTGTCCCACTTCGTGCTGTTCTCCTCCCTCGCCGCCGTCCTCGACGGAGCCGGCCAGGGCAACTACGCCGCCGCCAACGCCTACGTGGACGCCCTGGCCGCCCACCGGGCCGCCCTCGGCCTGCCCGCCACCTCCCTCGCCTGGGGCCTGTGGGCCGGCGGCGGCATGGGCGCCGCCCTCGACCGGGCGGACGTCCAGCGCATCGAACGCACCGGCATCGGCGCCCTAGACCCGGACGAGGCGCTCGAACTGTTCGATGCCGCCGTGGCCACGGGCGCCCCCGCCCTGGTCCCGGTACGGCTGGACACCGCCGTCCTGCGCCGCCGCGCCGGCGACGTCCCGGCCGTGCTGCGCACCCTGGCCGGAGTCACCGCCCGCCCGGACCGCGCCGGGCACGCCCACACCCTGGGCGAACGCCTGGCCGAACTGCCCGCCGCCGACCACGAGCACACCGTGCTGGAAGCGGTCCGCACCGAGGTGGCCGCCGTCCTCGGCCACCCCGGGCCGGCCGCCGTCGAACCCCGCCGCGCCTTCACCGAACTGGGCTTCGACTCGCTCGCCGCCGTGGAACTGCGCAACCGCCTGGGCACGGTCTGCGGACTGCGCCTGCCCTCGACCCTCATCTTCGACTACGCCACCCCGGCCGCCCTGGCCGGCCACCTCCTCGAGCGGCTGCGGCCGGAGCCCGAACCGGCCGCGCCCGGCGACGACGACGAGGTGCGCGCCCTGATCTCCCGTATCCCCGTCGCCCGCCTCCGCGCCGCCGGACTGCTCGACGGCCTGCTGAAGCTGACCGAACCCGCCGCGGAACCCGCCCCCGCCGAACCGGCCGGGGACATCAGGACGATGGCCGTGGCCGACCTGGTGCGCGCCGCCCTCGACCGCACCGCCCCCCAGTGACCGCCCCCGTGCCGGACGACGCGCCGCGTCCGGCACCGGGCCACCCGTACCGGCGCACCCGCACCGCGTCACCAGCGCCGCCGAGCCATCAGGGAGCGACACCGACCGTGGACACATCCGTCGAGCAGATCGTCGAGGCGCTGCGCGAGTCGCTGCTGGAGAACGAGCGGCTGCGCCGGCACAACGAGCAGATCACCGAGGCGGCGCACGAGCCCGTGGCCATCGTCGCCATGAGCTGCCGCTACCCCGGCGGCGTCCGGACCCCCGAGCAGCTGTGGCAGCTGGTCGACGCGGGCACGGACGCCGTCGGCGACTTCCCCGACGACCGGGGCTGGGACATCGAGGCGATCTACGACCCCGACCCGGACGCCCCCGGCCGCACCCACGTCCGCGAAGGCGGGTTCCTGTACGACGCGGCCCGGTTCGACCCCGGCTTCTTCGGCATCAGCCCGCGCGAGGCCCTCGCCATGGACCCGCAGCAGCGGCTGCTGCTGGAGACCGCCTGGGAGGCCTTCGAACGCGCCGGCATCGACCCGCACACCCTCAAGGGCAGCCGCACCGGCGTCTACGCGGGCGTCATGTACCACGACTACGGCAGCTGGCTCACCGAGGTCCCGGAGGGCGTCGAGGGCTACCTCGGCAACGGCAACCTCGGCAGCGTCGCCTCCGGCCGCGTCTCCTACCTCCTCGGCCTGGAGGGGCCCGCCGTCACCGTCGACACCGCCTGCTCCTCCTCCCTGGTCGCCCTCCACCTCGCCGTACAGGCCCTGCGCAGCGGCGAGTGCACCCTCGCCCTGGCCGGCGGCGTGACCGTGATGTCCACCCCGGACACCTTCATCGACTTCTCCCGCCAGCGCGGCCTCGCCCTGGACGGCCGCTGCAAGTCCTTCGCCGACGGCGCCGACGGCACCGGCTGGGGCGAGGGCGCCGGACTGCTCCTGCTGGAACGGCTCTCCGACGCCCGCCGCAACGGCCACCGCGTGCTGGCCGTCGTGCGCGGCTCCGCCGTCAACCAGGACGGCGCCTCCAACGGCCTCACCGCCCCCAACGGCCCCTCCCAGCAGCGCGTCATCCGCGCCGCCCTCGCAGGCGCCCGCCTGGAACCCCACCAGGTGCACGCCGTCGAGGCGCACGGCACCGGCACCCCGCTCGGCGACCCCATCGAGGCCCAGGCCCTGCTCGCCACCTACGGCCAGGACCGCGCCGAGCCGCTGTGGCTGGGCTCCGTCAAGTCCAACATCGGGCACACCCAGGCCGCCGCCGGCGTCGCGGGCGTCATCAAGATGGTGATGGCCATGCGGCACGGCCGGCTCCCCAGGACCCTGCACGCCGACCACCCCACCACCCAGGTCGACTGGGAGTCGGGCGCCGTCGAACTGCTCCGCGAGGCCCGGGACTGGCCGGCCGACGGCGAACCCCGCCGCGCCGCCGTCTCCTCCTTCGGCATCAGCGGCACCAACGCCCACGTCATCGTCGAGGCCGCCCCCGAGACCGAGCCCCGCGCCACCGAGCCCGCCTGGACCGGCCCGCTGCCGCTGGTGCTCTCCGGCAACGGCCCCCGGGGCCTGGCCGCCCAGGCCCGCCGTCTCCTCGACCACCTCGCCACCGCCACCGACCCCGTCCCCGACATCGCGCACACCCTCGCCACCGGGCGCGCCGCGCTGGACGAACGGGCCGTCGTCACCGCCGCCGGACCCTCCGCCCTCACCGCCGGGCTGACCGCCCTCGCCGAGGGCGACGACACCGCGCCGAACGTGGTGCGCGGCCGGCCCGCGGCGGAGTCCCGCGTCGCCTTCGTCTTCCCCGGCCAGGGCTCCCAGTGGGCCGGCATGGCCGCCGACCTCCTCGACGCCTCACCGGTGTTCGCCGCGCGCATGGCCGACTGCGCCACCGCCCTCGCCCCCGTCACCGACTGGGACCTCGTCGAGACCGTACGGTCCCGGCAGCCCCTGGACCGCGTGGACGTCGTCCAGCCCGTGCTGTGGGCGATCATGGTGTCCCTGGCCGAGGTCTGGCGCGCCCACGGGGTCCGGCCCGCCGCCGTCGTCGGCCACTCCCAGGGCGAGATCGCCGCCGCCTGCGCGACCGGCGCGCTGTCCCTCGCCGACGGCGCCCGCGTCGTGGCCCTGCGCAGCCAGGCCATCGCCCGGGAACTCTCCGGCCGGGGCGGCATGATGTCGGTGGCCCTGCCCGAGGCCCGGGTGCGCGACCTCCTCGCCCCGTACGACGGCCGGGTCTCGGTGGCCGCCGTCAACGGCGCCTCCTCCGTGGTGCTGTCCGGCGACGCCGACGCCCTGGACGCGCTCCGCGAGACCATCGTGGCCGGCGGCCACCGCGCCAAGCGGCTCCCCGTGGACTACGCCTCGCACTCCGCGCACGTCGAGACGGTCCGGGAGCGGCTCCTCACCGACCTCGCCGGCATCCGGCCCCGGCCCGCCGAGGTGCCGTTCTACTCCACCGTCACCGGCGCCCGCCTCGACACCACCGGCCTGGACGCCGGCTACTGGTACACCAACCTCCGCCAGACCGTGCTGTTCGAGTCCGCCACCCGGACCCTGCTCGACGCCGGGTACGGGGTGTTCGTGGAGTGCAGCCCGCACCCCGTGCTGCTGCACAGCGTCGAGGAGACCGCCGACACCGCCGGCGCCGGCATCACCGCCCTCGGCTCCCTGCACCGCGACGACGGCGGCGCCGAGCGCCTGCTGACCGCCCTCGGCGAGGCCTTCGTCGCCGGCGTCCCGGTGGACTGGACGCCCGTCTTCGACGGCCTGCCGGCGAACGCGACCAGGCCCCCGGCCCCGAGGTCCTCGGCCACGCTCAGCAGGACGTTGCTGAACGGCTCGGGCGAGGCGTTGACCGCCATCCGCGTCCCGGCCTTGACGGTATGGCTGGCCAGCGCCGTGGAACCGCCGAGCAGCCCGGCCGCCACATCCGACAGCGAGCCGCTCTGCCCGGCGAGCAGCGCCCCCACCCAGGCGCC
This sequence comes from Streptomyces sp. WELS2, assembly GCF_013870595.1. GTDB lineage: Bacteria > Actinomycetota > Actinomycetes > Streptomycetales > Streptomycetaceae > Streptomyces. The sequence goes on from NZ_JACBWZ010000382.1 coordinate 4,208, forward strand.
GGCCAGCGGCCGGACCACCGTGTGCACGGAGTCCCACAGCGAGTCCACGTACGGGATCTTGTCGGCGACGGCCTCGCACAGGAACAGCACACCCGCGACGATCAGCACCTCCGGGCGCTGCAAGGTCCCCGGCACGTCGTCGATCCCCGTCACGCCGAACAGGCCGAGCAGCAGCACCACCGCGTAGGCGCTGACACCGCTGGCCCAGCCGCTGGTGAAGACCAGGGGAAGCACGGACACGGAGGCGATCGTAGCCAGTCCGCGGGGAGGCGGCCTGGGCACGCGCGCGGAGGGCTGAGTACAGGTACTCAGACCGCCGGATGAGTACCCGCGCGGATGGGGCACCGGCCGCCGGGGCGGGAGAGTGGAGCCACGGCAGGGGGACCGGCCCGCACCGCCGACACGGGGCGGCGGAACGGCACCCGGCCACCCGGCCGCTCCTTCCGCCGACCCGTCGGCGGAAGCGAGACGGGGGGCCTCGGGGGACGACCACCACGGGGGTCCGCACAGGGGGAACCCGTACGGGGGAGTACGGGAGGAAGTACGGGGGATCACGGGGGAAACGGGCAGGCGCCGGACCGGGAACGACCGGTCCGGCGCCTGCCCCTGTGTGCCCGGGTCCGCCGCACCGCTCGGGATCCCGTCGCACCGGCCGCCCCGGATCCGGTCGCCCAGGGTTTCGTTGCCTCGGATCCGGCCGCCCGGGGCCGGCGGCCTCAGATGCGGCCGCTGACCCGCCCCTGGAGCAGCCGGGACAGGGCCGCGTGGACGTCGTCCAGGGAGCGCGCGGGCTGGAAGGACTTCCAGTCGAGCGCGGCCACCAGCACCATGCCGACCAGCGCCGCCGCCGTCAGCGGCACGTCGATCTCGTCGCTGAACTCGCCGGCCGCCACACCCTCGCGCAGCACCCCCTCCACCACCGCCACGGCCTCCTGCCGCACCACCATCAAGGTGGACTGCCAGGCCCGGTTGGTACGCCACAGCTCGGCGACGTACAGCTGGGTGAAGGCCGGGTAGCGGTCGATGAAGACCAGGCCCGCGCGGATCATCGCGTCCAGCGCGTCCACCTTGCCGCCCCCGGCGCGTGCCGTGCCCTCGGCCGCCTCCTTCAGGGACGCGGTGAGCAGGCCGACGCCGTGCCGCAGCAGCTCCTCGAAGAGGACGGACTTGCTGGCGAAGTTGTAGTAGACCGTGCCCTTGGCGACCCCCGCCCGCTCGGCGATCTCGTCCACCGTGGTCGCGGAGAAGCCCTGCTCGGCGATGAGCGTGACGGCAGCCTCGTAGAGCTTCTGCCGGGTGGCCTCGCGGCGCGTGCTCCCGCCGGCCCTGGCGCTGGTGCTTTCCATGGCCCGATTCTCACAGGTGGCCCCGGTCCGGCCGGCCGCGCCCGTCCCCTCGGCCGCGGTGAAAGCCCAGCTCGGAACGGATTGTCAGTGGCATACCTCACGATGGGTACATACGGCATGCGTGCCGTCACCCAGACGACAGGAGGTTCGTCATGGCCCACTCGTCCGCAGCCGCCGCCCGCCGGCGCCGCGCCACCGGCCCTGCCCCCTCACTGACCGGCCC
>NZ_JACBWZ010000383.1 GCF_013870595.1 Streptomyces sp. WELS2
GAGCACCCCCGCCGCGGCCAGTACGTCCCGCGCGCGTGCCTCGTCCATCGCCCCGCCTCCGTGCCGTCTTCCCGTGCCGTGTCCGTGCGTTGTCCGGCCAGTCTCGCATCCGTACAGGTCGGCGGCGGTGCGCGGGCCCTTGACGGGGCACCGGGCCTTCACGACCATGAACACGCCAACCGAGGCAGGCAAAGGGGCTGATTCCGTGACAGAGGTGGCCGAAGCACGGACACCGGCGGCGCGGGCACACCCCCGCGCCGGACTCCGCACCTTGGACCGCGGCGCCTGGTTCCTGGTCCTGCCCGCCCTCGTCCCCATCCTGCTGCTCAGCGTCGGCCCGCTGCTCTACGGCGTCCTGCTGGCCTTCACCGACGCCCAGTCCGGCCGGACGGCCGCCACCCGCTGGACCGGCGCCCTCAACTTCCGGGACCTGCTGCACGACACCCTGTTCTGGGAGTCGTTCCGCATCGGCCTGGTCTGGGCGGTGGGCGTGACCGTGCCCCAGTTCCTGCTGGCGCTCGGCCTGGCCCTGCTGCTGAACCAGGACTTACGGCTGCGCGGCCTGGCCCGCACCCTCGCGATCGTGCCCTGGGCGATGCCCGAGGTCGTCGTCGGCATCATGTGGCGGCTCGTCTACAACCCGGACGCGGGTGTCCTCAACGAGACCCTGCGCGACCTCGGCCTCGGGGACGGCCGGGACTGGCTGAGCGGTCTGGCCACCGCGCTGCCCGCGGTGATCGTCGTCGGCGTCTGGGCGGGCCTGCCGCAGACCACGGTCGCCCTGCTCGCGGGGCTGCAGAACGTCCCCCGCGAACTCCACGAGGCGGCGGCGGTCGACGGCGCGGGCGCCTGGCGCCGCTTCCGCGCGGTCACCTGGCCCGCGCTCGGACCGGTGGCCCTCGCCATCACCGCGCTGAACCTGATCTGGAACCTTAACTCCTTCGGCCTGGTCTACGTCCTCACCGGTGGCGGGCCCGGCGGCAAGACCCGGCTGCCCATGCTCTTCGCCTACGAGGAGGCCTTCCGCTACGGCCAGTTCGGCTACGCGGCGGCCATGGGCTGTGTGCTCGTCGCCGTGGTCTCCGTCCTGCTCGCGGTGTTCCTGGCCGGCCGGCTGCGCGGCGGTGAGGACGCGTGAGGGCCGCGCGCACCCCAAGGACCCGCCGCGCCGCCCGCGCCGGCCAGTACACGGCCCTGCTCGCCTACCTGCTGTTCCTCGCCTTCCCGCTGCTGTGGCTGCTGTCCACCGCGGTGAAGTCCCCGCGCGAACTGGGCAGCCCGCACCCCGCCTGGATCCCGCGCCACCCCACCCTCGCCAACGTCCGGCAGGCCTTCGCCGAGCAGCCGCTGGCACACGCCGCCCTCAACTCCCTGCTGGTGGCGCTCGCCACCGCCGTCGTCACGGTACTGATCGCCACCCCGGCGGCCTACGTCATGGCCCGGCACCGCACCCGGGCCGCCCGGGCGGCCACGGGCTGGGTGGTGGTCGGTCAGGCGTTCCCCTTCGTCCTGCTGATCATCCCGCTGTTCCTGGTGCTGAAGCGGCTGCGGCTGATCGACTCCCTCACCGGACTGGTGCTGGTGTACGTGGTGTGGTCGCTGCCGTTCGCGCTGTGGATGCTCGCCGGCCACGCCCGCGCCGTCCCCGCCGAACTGGAGGAGGCGGCGGCCGTCGACGGGGCCGGACGGCTGAGAACGCTGACGTCGGTGACGGCGCCGCTGCTCGCGCCGGGCATCGCGGCGACGGCCCTGTTCGCGTTCGTCACCGCGTGGAACGAGTTCTTCTTCGCGCTGGTGCTGCTCAAGAGCCCGCGGCGGCAGACGCTCCCGGTCGTCCTCACCCACTTCATCGGCGCGGAGGGCGTGGCCGACCTCGGCCCGCTGGCCGCCGCCGCGTTCCTGGCCACCCTGCCCTCCCTGGCCTTCTTCGCACTGGTCCAGCGGCGGATCACCAGCGGCCTGCTCACCGGGGCGGTGAAGAGCTGATGCGCACCCGGATCACCCTGGCGCTGGCCGTGCTCCTGCTCCTCCTCGCGGGCTGTTCCCCCGGCGGCCCCGCGGACGGCCCGGTCACCCTGCGCTTCCAGTCCCTGGCCTGGCAGCCCGAATCCGTCGCCGCCACCAAGGAGCTGGTCCGGGAGTGGAACGCCACCCACCCGGACGTCGAGGTCGAGTACGTCCAAGGCGGCTGGGACGGCGTGCACGACCAGCTGCTCACCTCCTTCGAGGGCGGCGAGGCCCCGGACGTCATCCACGACGCCTCCGACGACCTCGCCGACTTCGCCTACGGCGGCTACCTCGCCGACCTCTCCGGCCTGCTGCCCGGCCGGCTCGCCTCCGACATCCCGCGCGACAGCTGGGAGACAGCCACCTTCGGGCGCGGTGTCTACGGCGTGCCCTTCCTCCAGGAGCCCCGGGTGCTGATCGCCGACGCCGACCGGCTGCGCGCGGCCGGGGTGCGCATACCGACCCCCGGACATCCCTGGAGCTGGCCGGAGTTCCGGCAGGTCGCCAAGAAGCTCACCGGGCCCGGGCGGTACGGCGTGGCCTGGCCGCTGAGGGAACCCGTGTCCGCCACGCTCAACCTGTCCCTGTCGGCGGGCGGACGGCTCTTCCACCGGGGTGCGGACGGCAAGGTCGCCGTGCGGTTCGAGGCCGGGGACGCGGTCGTGGCGCGCACCATCCACGACCAGATCGCCGTCGACCGCAGCGCCCCCGCCTCCACCCTCGGCAGCGGCGGCGCGGACACCCTGCCCGGCCTCTTCGGCGGCCGGTACGCGATGGTCCCGCTGGGCTTCTCCTACCGCCAGCAGATCGCACGGCAGGCCCCCGAGGGCTTCCACTGGCAGGTGCTGCCCGCCCCGGCCGGCGCCGACGGGCTCACCCAGGGCGTCAGCCCGCAGACGCTGTCCGTCTCCGCCGACTGCCCGCACAAGAAGGAGGCCGTCGCCTTCATCGACTTCCTGCTGCGCCCCCGGAACATGGTGCGCCTCGCCCTCGGCGACTGGATGCTGCCCACCGGCACCCAGGCCCTGAAGGACCCGGCCCTGCGCACCGCGCGGCACGGCTGGGCCACCGGCACCGCCCTCGCGGCCCGGCTCCGTCCCGCGCCCGCCCAGTCCGTGCGCGGCTACCCGGAATGGAAGGACAAGGTCGCCACCCCGGCGTACCAGGAGTACTACAGCGGCGCGATCACCCTCGCCGGACTGCGCCACCGCCTGGAGCGGGACGGCAACCTGGTACTGGCCCGCTACCAGCGCTGACCGTCCGCCTCCGGGCGTACCCCGTGTACGGGAAAAGAATTAGACGAGACGTATCGTCTCGCTTAGTGTCGGCGACATGACCACGCACCCCGCCCCCGCCCACATCGCCATGTTCTCCATCGCCGCCCACGGCCATGTGAATCCCAGCCTGGAGGTGATCCGTGAACTCGTCGCCCGCGGCCACCGGGTCACGTACGCCATACCGCCCGTCTTCGCCGACAAGGTGGCCGCCACCGGCGCCCGGCCCGTCCTCTACCACTCCACCCTGCCCGGCCCCGACGCCGACCCGGAGGCATGGGGGAGCACCCTGCTGGACAACGTCGAACCGTTCCTGAACGACGCCGTCCAGGCGCTCCCGCAGCTCGCCGAGGCCTACGCCGGCGACGTCCCCGACCTCGTCCTGCACGACATCACCTCCTACCCGGCCCGCGTCCTCGCCCACCGCTGGGGCGTCCCGGCGGTCTCCCTCTCCCCGAACCTCGTCGCCTGGGAGGGCTACGAGGAGGAGGTCGCCGAGCCGATGTGGCGCGAGCCCCGGCAGACCGAGCGCGGCCGGGCCTACTACGCCCGGTTCGAGGGATGGCTGAGGGAGAACGGGATCACCGAGCACCCGGACGCGTTCGCCGGTCGTCCGCCGCGCTCCCTGGTGCTCATCCCGAGGGCGCTCCAGCCGCACGCCGACCGGGTGGACGAACGCGTGTACACCTTCGTCGGCGCCTGCCAGGGAGACCGCGCCGAGGAAGGCGGCTGGCAGCGGCCCGCCGGCGCCGAGAAGGTCGTGCTGGTGTCGCTCGGCTCGGCCTTCACCAAGCAGCCCGCCTTCTACCGGGAATGCGTGCGCGCCTTCGGCGACCTGCCCGGCTGGCACCTCGTCCTCCAGATCGGCCGGCAGGTGAGCCGCGCCGAACTGGGCGAGCTGCCGGACAACGTGGAGGTGCACGACTGGGTGCCGCAGCTCGCGATCCTGCGCCAGGCCGACCTGTTCGTCACCCACGCCGGCGCCGGCGGCAGCCAGGAGGGGCTGGCCACCGCGACGCCCATGATCGCCGTACCGCAGGCCGTCGACCAGTTCGGCAACGCCGACATGCTCCAGGGGCTCGGCGTCGCCCGGAAACTGGCGACCGAGGAGGCCACCGCGGAGCTGCTCCGCGAGACCGCCCTCGCCCTGGTGGACGATCCGGAGGTCGCGCGCCGGCTCGCGCGGATCCAGGCGGAGATGGCTCAGGAGGGCGGTACCCGGCGGGCGGCCGACCTCATCGAGGCGGAACTGCCCGGACGCCGCGAGCGGTAGGGCCGGCGGACGCCCGGCCGGTGTCCGTTCCGGCCGGCAGAGATCCGCTTTGTGATATCGAAACCTTGTTGAACAAGTCACAGCTGCGTGAAGAGGTTGATCCGGCCGCCGCCCATCGGCGAGAGTTTCGCGCAGCCCGCCTCGGCGCGGGCACGGCCGTCGTGCTCGCCCCCACGGGGCACGGCGGCCGTACACGTACACCCACTCCCCGGCAAGGCGCGGCGCCTGGTGGACGGTTGGCTGAAAACCGACCGTTCGGCCGTCTTCCAGTGACACCGGAGCCACGGCCGACGCAGAACGAGACGTCGCCGCGGTCCGACGTCACAGGGGAGCGCCGGACCGCGGCCGCCGATACCACACACCCGCCCCCCATGGGGCCCGCTCACCGAAGCGCGCGACAAACCCGTCAGGCTGTCCCTAGGGTGAAGCCCACGGAAGGCCGGAAGGGGCGGAATCAGGGTGAGAGGCAGACCATCACCGGCGTCGCCACGCCACCGCGAGGGCACCGTGACCCGGCGATCGGACACCCGTGCGTACCTGGACCGCGACGTCACCGAGCAGAGGGCCGTGGACGCCGTCGGCGACCGGTCGTACGCGCCCTTCCGTGCCGGACCCGGCGGGAGCGGTCAACGGGCGACGCCCACTCGGACGGGTGACGGATTTCGGCCCTCGCGGGTCCCCGGCCCCGTCCGGGGCGGACGGCGTCCACCGCGGGAATCCGCGGTCACGGAGGCACCGCACCGGCGATATCAAGCCAACGTTCGCGCTGTCGGCCGGTCTCGGCATCGTTCCTTCGGCACGGCCGTACCGGCCGGCGGCACGCACCCACGACATCGGTGACGTCTGCGGCCCCGGCCGCCCGACGGCTCCTCCGGCCCGCGAGCGAGGACAGGACATGAGCACATACGACTTCGGAAACGTCAACGGACCGGCCCGCTTCGGCGACCGCGCCACCCCGGACCTGGAGACCCTGATGGAGGCCGCCGACCGGCTCACCGAGGCGCTGCGCGCCGAGTACCCGGGGCTGGTCGGCAGCGGCGAGACCATCCAGGAGCAGCTGGCGCAGTCCGCCGAGGACGGCCTGCCGCCCAACCGGGGCCGGATCCGCTCCGCACTGGAGACGATCGCCATCGCGGCCTCGGCCGGCACCGCCAGCCTCGACTACACCCGGCACCTCCTGCACGCCCTGGACCTCTGACCGCCCACGGCCGGCGGACCCGCG
>NZ_JACBWZ010000384.1 GCF_013870595.1 Streptomyces sp. WELS2
TGTTCCAGTCGGGTGCGAACTACCGGCAGCACGTGATCGACCTGCACGTCGCCCACCGCGCGCCCGGTGACGAGCGGCCGGAGAGCGAACGCCGCGCGGAGGCCGCGGAGATCATGGACCGGCGGGCGGCCGAGGACCTGCCGTACGTCTTCATCGGGCTGCCCGGCGCGATCACCGGACCGTACGACGACGTCGTCCTGCCCGCCTGGGCCGAGCAGCCCGACTGGGAGCTGGAGCTGGCGGTCGTCATCGGCGAGCCCGCCCACCGGGTGCCGGTGGAGGACGCGGCGCGGTACATCGCCGGTTACACCATCGCCAACGACCTGACCGACCGGGCCACCGTCTTCCGCCGGGACATGCCGCAGATCGGCACCGACTGGCTGCGCAGCAAGAACGCCCCCGGCTTCACCCCGCTCGGCCCCTGGATCGTCCCGGCCGAGTCGATAGCCGACCCGGGCGACCTGCGCGTCACGCTCAGGCTCAACGGCGAGACCATGCAGGACGAGTCGACCAGGGACATGATCTTCACGGTCGCGCGCATGGTGTCGTACGCCTCGCAGATCGCCCGTCTCCTCCCCGGCGACCTGGTGCTCACCGGCTCCCCGGCCGGCAACGGCATGCACTGGGGCCGGCTGCTGCGCGACGGCGACGTCATGGAGGGCACGGTCACCGGGCTCGGTGCGCAGCGCACCCGGTGTGTCGCCGAGGCGGCGTCATGAACCGGAACGACCCCGAGGCCGCGATCGCCGAGGCCGCCCGGGCGTACTCCAACTGGGGACGCTGGGGCGAGGACGACCGGCTCGGCACCCTCAACTTCCTCGACGAGGACAAGCGCCGCCAGGGCGCGGCACTGGTGCGACGGGGCGTCGCCTTCTCGCTCGCCCAGTCCTTCGACATGGCCGGCCCGCAGAAGGGCTGGCGGCGGCGCACCAACCCGGTGCACACCATGCTGGACACCGGCACCGACGCCGCCCTCGGCAACCAGGGCTTTCCGCACGGATTCGGCGGCGCCGACGACGTGATCGCGATGCCGCTCCAGTGCTCGACCCAGTGGGACGGGCTCGGCCACATCTTCGACCACGGCAAGGCGTGGAACGGCCGGGACGCCGCGAAGACCGTCACCTCCGACGGCGACCTCGTCACCGGCATCGAGCACATGGCGCCGTACGTCGCCGGGCGCGGCGTGCTGCTCGACGTGGGCCGGGCCGTCGGCGCGGACGGTGAGCTGCCCGACGGGTTCGCCGTCACCGAGGAGCATCTGACGCGGACCGCCGAGGCACACGGGGTGGGCGTCGGCCGCGGTGACATCGTCGTGGTCCGCACCGGGCAGCTCGCCCGGGCCCGCCGCGAAGGCTGGGGCGACTACGCCGGCGGTCCCGCGCCCGGCCTGTCGTTCACCACGGCCGGCTGGCTGCACCGCACCGAGATCGCCGCGATCGCCACCGACACCTGGGGTTTCGAGGTCCGCCCGAACGAGTTCGAGCACGCCTTCCAGCCGCTGCACCAGGTCGCCATCCCGCACATCGGTCTGCTGATCGGCGAGATGTGGGACCTCGACGCGCTCGCCGAGGACTGCGCCGCCGACGGCGTGTACGAGTTCTGGCTCACCGCCGCGCCGCTGCCGGTCACCGGAGCGGTGGGCTCCCCGGTCAACCCGGTCGCCATCAAGTAACCATCGGGACAAAGGAGTTACGCATATGAGCACACCTCGTACGGTCCTGGTGACCGGCGGTGGCGCGGCCGGCAACGCCGTCACGGTCCTGCTGCGCCGGGCCGGGATCGCGGTGGACCTCGTCGAGGCCAGGGACGACTGGAACGCCACCGCCGGCTCCGGCATCACCCTCCAGGGCAACGCCCTGCGCGTCCTGCGCGAACTCGGCGTCTGGGAACGCGTGAAGGAATCCGGCTTCGGCTTCGGCTCGGTCGGCATCACCGCTCCCGACGGCACCGTCCTGCACGTCGCCCGGGACATCCGCACCGGCGGCGACGACCTGCCCGCCACCGTCGGCATGCAGCGGCCCCGGCTCCAGCGGATCCTCATCGACGCCGTACGCGCCTGCGGCGCCCGCGTCCGACTGGGCACCCGGGCAACGGAGTTCGAGCAGAACGCCGACGGCGTGACCGTACGCTTCACCGACGGCACCGAGGGCCGCTACGACCTGGTGATCGCCGCCGACGGCCTGGGCTCAGCGACCCGCGCGGCCATCGGCATCACGGACAAGCCGGAACCGACCGGCATGGCCATCTGGCGCGTCGCCGCCCCGCGTCCGGCCGGCGTGGTCCGCACCGACCTCTGCTACGGCGGCCCGGCCTACATCGCCGGGTACTGCCCCACCAGCGACACCACGATCTACGCGTACGTCGTCGAGGCCAGCCGCGACCGCGCCTCCATTCCCCCGGAGACCTACGCCGACGAGATGCGCCGCCTGGCCTCCGGCTACGGCGGCCACTGGGCGGACATCGTCCCGCACATCACCGACCCGGCGAAGGTCAACTACACGTGGTTCGACCGGCTGCTCGTGGAGGGGACCTGGCACCGCGGCCGGATCGTCCTCGCCGGGGACGCGGCGCACTGCTGCCCGCCGACCCTGGCACAGGGCGCGGCGATGTCCCTGGAGGACGCGCTCGTCCTCGCCGAACTGCTCACCGGTGGCCGGGAGTGGGACGACGCGCTGCTGCGGGAGTACCACCAGCGCCGGATGCCGCGCGTGCGGGCCGTCGTCGAGGCGTCCGTGCGGCTCGGCCGGTGGCAGCTGGACGGCGTGCGGGACGCGGACGTGCCCGGCCTGATGGGCAGCGTCATGACGATGCTGCGGGAGCTGCCGTGACGACGGCCCCCACCGTGGACGTGCACGCACACGTCCTGCTGCCCGAGGTCGAGGCGCTGGTGGCCGGCCTGCCGGGCCTGGCCGAGGCCAGGGCGCTCGACGCCCGCCGCAACGGGCCCGCCGCCCTGGAGGTCAACGGACCGATGGTGCGCGAGCGCGTCCCGAGGATGACGGACCCGCGCCTGAGGCTGGCCGCGATGGACACCCAGGGCGTGGACGTGCAACTGGTCAGCCCCTCGCCCTCGCACTACCACTACTGGGCCGACGAGGACACCGCGGAGAAGGTGTACCGGCTGGCCAACGAGGCGACCGCCGCCCACTGTTCGGCCGCCCCGGACCGGTTGCGGGGGCTCGGGCTCGTCCCGCTCCAGCACCCGGCCCAGGCCGTACGCGCCCTCGACCACGCGCTGCGGCAGGGCCTCGCCGGGGTGGAGATCTCCAGCCACGCCCCCGGGCGGGACCTGTCCGACCCGGACTACGAGCCCTTCTGGTCCCGGGCGCGGGAGACCGGCGCGCTCGTCTTCCTGCACCCCTTCGGCTGCACGCTCGACGAGCGGCTGGACCGGTGGTACCTGTCCAACACCGTCGGCCAGCCGGTGGAGAACGCCGTCGCGCTCTCCCACCTCGTCTTCTCCGGTGTCCTGGACCGGCACCCGGGGCTGACGCTGATCGCGGCACACGGCGGCGGCTATCTGCCGACCCACATCGGCCGCGCCGACCACGCCTGGACCACCCGCTCCGACGCCGGCGCCGACTGCGCCCACCTGCCCAGCAGTTACCTCAAACGCCTGTACTTCGACTCCCTCGTCCACGATCCGCACGTGCTGCGGGAGCTGGTGCGGGTCGCGGGCGCCGACCGGGTGCTGCTCGGCTCCGACTTCCCCTTCGACATGGGCACCGAGGACCCCGTCGGCGCACTGCGCGCGGCCCGGCTGCCCGAGGCCGACTTCCACGCCGTGCGCGGCGGCAACGCCTCCGCCCTCCTCTTCAAGGAGTGATCTCATGCGTCTGCTCACCCATCTGCGGCACGTCGACCTGGCCGTGCCCGACTACGACAAGCAGCTCGACTTCTACGCCGGCGTCTGGGGCCTGACCAAGGTCGCCGAGGACTCCGGTATCGCCTTCCTGGCCGCCGAGGGCTCCCCGGAGCAGTACGTCGTCCGGCTGCGCAAGGCCGGGGAGAAGCGCCTCGACCTGGTCTCCTACGGCGCCGCCTCGGCCGCGGACGTGGACACCCTCGCCGAGCAACTGCTGGCCGGGGGCGTGGAGCTGATCACCCGGCCGGGCAAGGTGGACACCCCCGGTGGGGGCTACGGCTTCCGCTTCTTCGACGTCGACGGACGCACCGTCGAGGTCTCCGCCGACGTCGGGGTACGGCGGCACCGCAAGATCGAGGAGAAGGAGTCGATCCCGGTCAAGCTGAGCCACGTCGTCCTCAACTCCCCCGATCTGAACCGCACTCGGGAGTGGTACGAGCGCCACCTCGGCTTCTGTCTCTCCGACACGCTCAGCTCGCCGCACATGGGCGAGGTCATGCACTTCATGCGGATCTCCAGCCAGCACCACTCCATGGCGCTGGCGAAGGGCCCGCACACCTCCCTGCACCACATCTCCTTCGAGATGCGCGGCATCGACGAGTACATGCGCGGCTCCGGCCGGGTGATCCGCGCCGGCCACAGGAAGATCTGGGGGCCGGGCCGGCACATGGCCGGCGACAACACGTTCACCTATTTCCTCGACCCGCACGGCAACACCGTCGAGTACACCACCGAACTGGAATGCCTGGACGAGGACACCTGGCACCCGCACGTCTACGACTTCTCCCGGCCCGAGGTCACCGACCAGTGGGGCACGGCCAACCCCATGAACGAACTCGTCGCCAAGGAATCCTTCAACGACCCCGACCGCGGCGTCTTCGTCGCCCCGCCGGTCTGATTCCCCCCGCCCGCCCCGGGGGCGCGGCCGGTCCCGCCACCATGCCCTGACTCGGACCGCCGTGCCCCCGGGCCCCACCGGCCAGGAGCCACCTCGATGCGTTTCGCCGCCTACGAACACCACCACCGCGTCCGAGTCGCCGTAGTGCACGACGACGGCACGCTGCTCCCCCTGCCCGGCGTCACCTCGCTCACCGGGCTGCTGCGGGAGTCCGGCGGTCTGCCCGGCTTGCTCGCCGCGGGCGCGGCGGCGCTCGACGTGCCGCCCGGCCCCCACGTCTCCGAGGTCCGCCTGCTGCCGCCGCTCCGGCCCGCCTCCATCCGGGACTTCGTCACCTTCGAGGAACACGTCGAGGGCGTACGGCGGTCGGTGGACGGCGCGGCGGGCGTGCCCGCCCGGTGGTACGCGGCACCCACCTTCTACTTCACCAACCCGCACTCGGTGTACGCCACGGGCGACGGCATCCCGGTGCCGCCCGGCTCGGCCGTCCTCGACTTCGAGCTGGAAGTGGCCGCCGTCATCGGCCGTGAGGGCCGCGACCTCACCCCCGAGCGGGCCCGGGACCACATCGTCGGCTACACCGTCTTCAACGACTGGTCGGCCAGGGACCTCCAGTCCGCCGAGATGAAGGTCGGCCTCGGCCCCTGCAAGGGCAAGGACACCGCCACCACGCTCGGCCCGTACCTGGTCACTGCCGACGAACTGGAACCGCACCGGGACACCGACGGCTTCCTGCGCCTGGCGCTCACCGCGGAGGTCAACGGCGAGGTCGTCGGCCGGGACCTGCTGTCGAACATGAGCTGGACGTTCGAGGAGATGGTGGCCTACGCCTCGCGCGGCACCCGGGTCGTCCCGGGTGACGTGCTCGGCTCGGGCACCTGCGGCAACGGCGGCTGTCTCGCCGAACTGTGGGGCCTGCGCGGTGAGCGGACACCGCCCCCGCTCCAGCCCGGCGACACCGTCACCCTCACCGTGCAGGGCATCGGCACGCTCACCAACACCGTCGTCCCCG
>NZ_JACBWZ010000385.1 GCF_013870595.1 Streptomyces sp. WELS2
CCGTGGACGTACGGCCCTACGGCGGTCCCGGCGGCGAGGACTGGTTCATCGTCTCCGACCTCGGCTGCGCGGTCGGCGGGGCCGGCGGCATCGGACAGCGCGACGAGGGCGTCGTCCTGGGCGTCGGCGGCGCCTCCACCACCCTCGCCGGCATCACCGTGCGCACCCCCGTCGCCTCCGCCCTCGACCTCGGCACCGGCTCCGGCATCCAGGCGCTGCACGCCGCCCAGCACGCCACGCGCGTGACGGCGACCGACCTCAACCCGCGCGCGCTGCACATCACGGCGCTCACGCTGGCACTGTCCGGCGCGCCCGCCGCCGATCTGCGCGAGGGCTCGCTCTTCGAGCCGGTCCGCGAGGACGAGACGTTCGACCTGATCGTCTCCAACCCGCCGTTCGTGATCTCCCCGGGCGCCCGGCTGACCTACCGGGACGGCGGCATGGGCGGGGACGATCTGTGCCGCTCGCTCGTTCAGGAGGCGGGGCGGCGGCTGACCGAGGGTGGGTTCGCGCAGTTCCTCGCGAACTGGCAGCACGTGGCGGGGGAGGACTGGCAGGACAGGCTCAGGTCGTGGGTGCCGCGCGGCTGCGACGCCTGGATCGTGCAGCGCGAGGTGCAGGACGTCACGCAGTACGCCGAGCTGTGGCTGCGGGACGCCGGCGACCACCGCGGGGACCCGGCGGAGTACCAGGCGCGCTACGACGCCTGGCTCGACGAGTTCGAGGCGCGCAAGGTCAGGGCGATCGGCTTCGGCTGGATCACCCTGCGCAGGACCGGCTCCGCAGAGCCCGTCGTCACCGTGGAGGAGTGGCCGCACCCGGTCGAGCAGCCGCTCGGCGAGACGATCCGGGCGCACTTCGACCGGCTCGACTACCTCCGGGCGCACGATGACGCGGCGCTGCTGGACAGCCGCTTCAAGCTCGCCCCCGAAGTGGTCCAGGAGCAGGTCGGGCTGCCCGGCGCCGAGGACCCCGAGCACGTGGTGCTGCGCCAGCACCGCGGGATGCGGCGGGCGACGAAGGTGGACACGGTCGGCGCCGGGTTCGCGGGCGTGTGCGACGGCACGCTGAGCGCGGGCCGCATCCTGGACGCCATCGCGCAGCTCGTCGGCGAGGACCCGGTACTGCTGCGCGACCGCACTCCCGCCCAGATCCGGCTGCTGGTGGAGCAGGGCTTCCTGGAGCCGGCGGGGGACTGAGGACCGGCGGCGGACCGAGCGGCCGCGCGCACGGTCGTACACCGTCGCGCGCGCTGTCGTGCCCCGCGGCTCCGGGGCCCGGAGAGGGTCCCGGAGCCGCGGGGCACGCCGCTCTTCGGAAAACGGCCGGAAAAATATGGCCGAGGAACCCCGAGGGTATCCATTCGCTCGTGTGTTCGAATTTGCGTAGACCTCCCGTTCACCCCGGAGTCGCCCGCCCGTCTCCCGTGCGTGCCACTCTCCCCGCGCCGGGCGGAACCGGCGGCGGAAAAGGGGTGGGCGGGCGATGGAGAGTGGACCGGCGATCTTCGCGGGAGTGGTGTTCGCCCTGTTCGGAGCCGGTCTGCTGATGTGGACCGGGGTGCGGCTGCGGCGCCGGGAACCGGTGGCCGTCGGTGTGAGCCGGATCGCATCCGCCGCCCTCGCGGGCATGGCCGGAACCGTCGCCCTGGCCCTGGGCGGGTACTGCCTGACCCGGCTCTGAGGCCGTGGAACGCCGCTCCTCCGGGTAAGGGGAGCGTTACGCTCCGGACAGGGGTGCGGAAGCGGCCGGGCGGTCCGGGCGGCAGGAATGCCGGTAGTCGGGTTACCGTTCGAGTGGCCGTTGTGGGCTTTTCCCGTTTGACACGGGGGCGGGATGTAGCGTCACACTCCGCAGCGTCACACGAGCCAGCAGTACGCCGCGACCCCGGGACCAAGGCCTGGGGAGGCCCCAGCGTCGACCGGAGAGAAGAGCGAAGTTGTCCCCGACCAGCGAGACCGCACACGGCGGTCGCCGACTCGTCATCGTCGAGTCGCCTGCCAAGGCGAAGACGATCAAGGGCTACCTCGGCCCCGGTTACATCGTCGAGGCGAGCGTCGGGCACATCCGCGACCTTCCCAACGGTGCCGCCGAGGTGCCCGAGAAGTACACCGGTGAGGTCCGCCGCCTCGGTGTGGACGTGGAACACGACTTCCAGCCGATCTATGTCGTCAACGCGGACAAGAAGGCCCAGGTAAAGAAGCTCAAGGACCTGCTGAAGGACTCCGACGAGCTGTTCCTCGCCACCGATGAGGACCGGGAGGGCGAGGCGATCGCCTGGCACCTCCAGGAGGTCCTGAAGCCGAAGATCCCGGTGAAGCGGATGGTGTTCCACGAGATCACCAAGGACGCGATCCGCGCGGCCGTCGCCAACCCGCGCCAGCTCAACCAGAAGCTGGTCGACGCCCAGGAGACCCGCCGCATCCTCGACCGCCTCTACGGCTACGAGGTCTCCCCGGTGCTGTGGAAGAAGGTCATGCCCCGGCTGTCGGCCGGCCGCGTGCAGTCCGTCGCCACGCGACTGGTCGTGGAGCGGGAACGCGAGCGCATCGCCTTCCGTTCCGCCGAGTACTGGGACCTGACCGGCACCTTCGCCACCGGCCGCGCCGGAGACCCGTCGGACCCGTCGTCGCTGGTCGCGCGCCTTACGACCGTCGACGGCAGGCGGATCGCGCAGGGCCGGGACTTCGACTCCGTGGGACAGCTCAAGGGCGCGGGTACCCTGCACCTCGACGAGGCGACCGCCCGCGGCCTCGCCGCCGCCCTGGAGAACGCCCGCTTCGCCGTGCGCTCCGTCGAGTCCAAGCCGTACCGCCGCTCGCCGTACGCCCCGTTCCGTACGACGACGCTCCAGCAGGAGGCGAGCCGCAAGCTCGGCTTCGGCGCCAAGGCGACGATGCAGATCGCGCAGAAGCTGTACGAGAACGGCTTCATCACCTACATGCGTACGGACTCCACGACCCTGAGCGACACCGCGGTCTCCGCGGCCCGCGCCCAGGTCACGCAGCTGTACGGCGCCGACTACCTGCCGCCGCAGCCGCGTACGTACGCGGCCAAGGTCAAGAACGCGCAGGAGGCCCACGAGGCCATCCGCCCGTCGGGTGATCGTTTCCGCACGCCCGCGGAGACCGGTCTGACCGGCGACCAGTTCAAGCTCTACGAACTGATCTGGAAGCGGACCGTCGCCTCCCAGATGAAGGACGCGACCGGCAACAGCGTCACGGTGAAGATCGGCGGCACGTCCGCCGACGGCCGGGACGTCGAGTTCAGCGCGTCCGGCAAGACGATCACCTTCCACGGCTTCCTGAAGGCGTACGTCGAGGGCGCCGACGACCCGAACGCCGAGCTGGACGACCGCGAGCGCCGGCTGCCGCAGGTCGCCGAGGGCGACGCGCTGTCCGCCGAGCGGATCACGGCCGACGGCCACGCCACCAAGCCCCCGGCCCGGTACACCGAGGCCAGCCTGGTCAAGGAGCTGGAAGAGCGCGAGATCGGCCGCCCGTCCACGTACGCGTCGATCATCGGCACGATCCTGGACCGCGGCTACGTCTTCAAGAAGGGCACGGCCCTGGTGCCGTCCTTCCTGTCCTTCGCCGTCGTCAACCTGCTGGAGAAGCACTTCGGGCGGCTCGTCGACTACGACTTCACCGCCAAGATGGAGGACGACCTCGACCGGATCGCCGCCGGTGAGGCGCAGGCCGTGCCGTGGCTGAAGCGCTTCTACTTCGGCGAGGGCCGGGGCGTCGGCAGCGCGGCCGAGGCGGGCAACGGCGACGGCGACCACCTGGGCGGCCTCAAGGAGCTGGTGACCGACCTGGGCGCGATCGACGCCCGCGAGGTCTCCTCGTTCCCGGTCGGCAACGGCATCGTGCTCCGCGTCGGCCGCTACGGCCCGTACATCGAGCGCGGCGAGAAGGACACCGAGGAGCACCAGCGCGCCGACATCCCGGAGGACCTGGCGCCGGACGAGCTGACCGTCGAGCTGGCCGAGGAACTGCTGGCCAAGCCCAGCGGTGACGTCGAGCTGGGCACCGATCCGGAGACGGGCCACCAGATCGTCGCCAAGGCCGGCCGCTACGGCCCGTACGTCACGGAGGTGCTCCCCGAGGGCACCCCCAAGACCGGCAAGAACGCGGTCAAGCCGCGGACGGCCTCGCTGTTCAAGTCCATGGCGCTCGACACGGTGACGCTCGAGGACGCGCTGAGGCTGATGTCGCTGCCGCGGGTCGTCGGCACGGACGCCGACGGCGTGGAGATCACCGCGCAGAACGGCCGCTACGGCCCCTATCTGAAGAAGGGCACGGACTCGCGTTCGCTGCAGTCCGAGGACCAGATCTTCACGATCACGCTGGAGGAGGCCCAGGCGATCTACGCCCAGCCGAAGCAGCGGGGCCGGGCCGCCGCCAAGCCGCCGCTGAAGGAGCTGGGCGAGGACCCGGTCTCCGGGAAGCCGGTCGTGGTCAAGGACGGCCGCTTCGGACCGTACGTCACCGACGGCGAGACGAACGCGACCCTGCGCTCCGGTGACAGCGTCGAGACGATCACTCCTGAGCGTGGTTTCGAGCTGCTCGCCGAGAAGAGGGCGAAGGGCCCGGCCAAGAAGACCGCGAAGAAGGCGGCGGCCAAGAAGACCGCTCCGGCGAAGAAGACCGCCGCCAAGAAGACGGCCGCGAAGAAGACGACGGCCGCCGCCAAGAAGACGACCGCCAAGAAGACGGCCGCGAAGAAGACCGCGGCCTCCAAGGCGTCGGGCTCCGGCGCGGAGGACTGACGGCGGACCCGGGGACGGCGGCCGGCCGAGCCTTCCCGGGGTGTGGCTTCCTTGCCGGTGGTCGGTGACGGCCCTCTCGGCTCGGCCGCCGCTTCGCAGCCGGCTTCGCGAAACGAACGCCCGCCCCGGTGCCCTCGCGGTACCGGGGCGGGCGTACGTCCGGACACGCGAGGTGTGGTGTCGGCGGCTGCGGATAGGCTGAACGCATGACGCGAGCCGAGCAGCCAACGGCCCACCCCACAGCACCGGACGACGCCCTGGTCGCGGACTCCCGCGAGCGCGCCGTCCGTTCCCTGCTGCGCCGACCGCAGCTGAGGCGCCTGTGGAGCGCGCAGCTGGTGAGCGGTGTCGGCGACACCCTGTCCCTCCTCGTCCTCGTCGTACTGGTCCTCCAGGCGTCGGTCGCCGAGGGCTCCCTCGGCGGCGGCTACCGGGGCATGGCGTTCGCAGTGGCGACGGTCTTCGCCGCGCGCGTCCTCGCCACGCTGCTCTTCGGCGCCGTCCTCCTCGGCCCGCTGAACTCGCTCCTCTCCGAGGAGGGCCCGCTCGACCGCCGCTGGACCATGGTCGGCGCCGACGGCGTGCGCGCCGCGCTGCTGATCGTCGCGCCCCTGTGGATCGACTGGATCCCGGGTGACGCGCTCGTCGTCCTGCTGGTCACCGCCTTCGTCACCGGCGTCGCCGAGCGGCTGTGGACGGTGTGCCGGGAGAGCGCCGCCCCCGCCCTGCTGCCGGCCCCGCCCCCGGAGGGCGCGACCGTGCGGCCGCTGCCGGACCACCTGGACGCCCTGCGCCGCCTGGCGTTGCGCACCACCTTCCTCGCGGTCCCGCTGGCCGCCGCGGCCCTGGTCGCCGCCGCCCTGCTGAACAACCTGCTGGGCACCGGCGTGGCCTGGTTCGACCAGCACCACGCGGCCCTCGGGGCGTACGTGGCGGCGGGTCTGTTCGCCGCCTCCCTGTCCGTGCTGACGTCCCTGGAGGTGCCCGGCACGCGCA
>NZ_JACBWZ010000386.1 GCF_013870595.1 Streptomyces sp. WELS2
GCTGGCCGTACAGATGCGAGCGCAGCGCCAGCGTGGTCACCGTGCCGATCACCGCGCACACCACCGCGATCAGCGTCACGGAGGCCACGACGAGGCGGGTCCGCAGGGTGCGCGGCCGACCCGCCCGGCGCAGTCGGGGACCGGGCCGCCGCCGCCCGCTCACGCCGCGGCGGGCTTGATCAGGTAACCGGCCCCCCGCCGCGTGTGGATCATCGGCTCGCGACCGGCGTCGATCTTCCGCCGCAGATAGGAGATGTACAGCTCCACGACATTGGCCTGGCCGCCGAAGTCGTACGACCACACGCGGTCCAGGATCTGCGCCTTGCTGAGCACCCGCCGGGGGTTGCGCATGAGGAAGCGCAGCAGCTCGAACTCGGTGGCGGTGAGGTGGATGGACTCACCGCCGCGGCAGACCTCGTGGCTGTCCTCGTCCAGGGTCAGGTCGCCCACGACTAGCACGGAGTCGGAGCGCCGGTCGGTGGCGCCCGACCTGCGGATCAGCCCGCGCAGCCGGGCGACGACCTCCTCGAGGCTGAACGGCTTGGTGACGTAGTCGTCGCCGCCGGCGGTGAGCCCGGCGATACGGTCCTCCACCGCGTCCTTGGCGGTGAGGAACAGCACGGGCACGTCCGGCAGTTCGCGGCGCAGCCGCCCGAGCACGGACAGGCCGTCCATGTCAGGAAGCATCATGTCGAGCACGACGGCGTCGGGCCGGAACTCGCGGGCCGCCTGGACGGCTCCCAGTCCGTCGCCCGCGCTCCTGATCTGCCAGCCCTCGTAGCGCAGGGCCATGCTCAGCAGTTCGGTGATCGACAGCTCGTCGTCCACCACAAGCACCCGGACGGGGCTCCCGTCCGGCCTCAGCAGTTCGGTGCGCCCCTGGGGCGAGGTCGTGGTCATGCCGGCCACCCTGTCGGGACGCTCTGAGAAGACACTTTTCAGAGTCTGTGATTTCCCTGAGAAACGATGTCTCCGTGAAACGCCCGAGGGTCGTCGGGGGCCGGGTCCGGTGGCGCCTCGCCGCTCAGAACAGTCCGTCCGGCTCCCTGCCGAACTCCCGCACGGGGAAAGCGCATCCGTCCACCGCCGGTTCGGCCGGGACCAGCTCCCAGCCCGTCATCAGCCGGGTGTCCAGGACGACGGCTCCCCGCCCGCCGACGGCCAGATGGAGGTCGGGCCCGGCGGCCGCGACCAGCTCGCCGCGCACGCTCCCGCCCGGCACCAGTTCCAGCACCTCGCCGAACGCCTCCGGTGCCCCCGCGAGCCCGAACACCCCCACGTGGTCCACGACCCGGCAGGGCTCGGCCCGCAGCGACTCCGGCCACCCGGCGAGCGCGACGGCCCGCGCGTGCACCTCCCGCACCTCGGCGGCGCGCTCCGCCTCCGTGTCCGGCAGCGCCGAGCGCACCGCCCGCTTCCCGGTGTACGGAACCCGGTCCGGCACGCCCAGCGCGGCCCGCAGCAGCTCCTCGGCGCGCCGCGCGGCCATCAGCGGACCGGTGCCGAGCCAGGTGAAACAGACGGCGCCCTGCTCGAGCAGCCGGGCCGGTCCCCGCTCCACGGCCGTGATGCCGGCCTTCACCAGGCCCGGCCCGAACCAGGCCAGGTAGACCCGGTACGGCCGGGGGTCGTCCGCGACCGTGTCGGCGGCCACCGAGTGCGCCCGCGCCAGCCGCGCGCACTCCTCGCACCGGCCGCCCGTACTCCGTCCCGGCACGACGGCCCGCACCGGACAGTCGTGCCCCCGAGCTCCGGCACACGCCCGCACCCCGCCCTCCGGCACGGCGAAGGCGACCCGCTTCCCCCGGCCCAGCGCGCTGCTCCGCCCACCGCCCCACACCAGCACGGGCCCGCCCGCCGACCAGCGGAGCCCCGAGCATCTCCATACCTGTGCCATCACTGGCGAGGGTAAGGGGTGGGTACGACACGTTCGTTACGAGAAATCCCCGCCCACGAACCCACGATCAGCGAAACATGGGAAGTCCGCGAAAGATCTCGGCACGTATCCGGCACGGCTCTGAAGGGGCCGGCCCGCGGCGTTGCGGTACCCGCTAGAGGTTGACCAGCCTCGGGCGGGCATCCGGACGCCCGTACGTCAGGATGCGCGGCAGCACCTCGCGCATGCGTGCCACGTCCTCCGCCGGCGCCCGCAGCAAGGCCTCGACGACGGGATCGGCCAAGCCGAGCGCGTCCAGCGACGAAGGATCCAGCGTCACCCGAAGCACCTCCCCGTCCAGTTCCGCCTCCCGCACACAGCCGTACGCGGTGCCCTGGTCCGGCGTGACAAGACAGTGGGTGTCCATCTCCAAGGACACTTCCTGCTCGCCGGGCTCCTCGAAGTCGCACATGAAGAACAGGGAGAACCCCTCCTCGTCGTCCGACTCGACCACACCCGCCATCACGCAGTCGTCCCGCTCCGGATCATCGAACCCGCAAGCGACCTGCGCCGTGAACCTGTACGCCATGCGGGTGTTTCTAGCACCCGGGACCGACACCGGCCGGAGTTCTCGGCTGACACGCTCAGGACGTACGCCCCTGAAACGCAAGAGGCCCCGGATCTCTCCGGGGCCTCTCACCTGTGTGCACTCGGCAGGATTCGAACCTGCAACCTTCTGATCCGTAGTCAGATGCTCTATCCGTTAAGCTACGAGTGCTTGTTCTTTTGTTTTGCCTTCGCTCCCGGTCCTTTCGGCCCGCTCGCGGCGACAGGAAGAACATTACATGACTGCCGCCGTCATGTGAAATCCGGTCCCCACACCCCTTGTGACCTGCGGAAACGCTCCTGGGCTGTCTCCGGGGTGGAGCGGGGGAACGACGAAGCCCCGGTCCTGGGGACCGGGGCTTCCTCGAGAGCGGAGGCGGAGGGATTTGAACCCTCGATGGGCTTTAAGGCCCAAACCGCATTAGCAGTGCGGCGCCATAGACCGGACTAGGCGACGCCTCCAGCACAACCGCTCACGCGAGCGCGCGAGTGGTGCGTGCAGATGATGACACAGGCGAGTGCCCTGTCACCAATCGCCCCCCACGGTACTAGGCAGGCGGGCCGCAGGGCAAAGGGCTTCCCAACGGAACGGCGCGGCGGACGGCCGATGGGCACCACGTCCCGTGCGACACGGCGCAACGTCCGGGCCGGTCCGGCGTTGACAGGGCATGGTCTCTGTTCTGCCGGCCTCGCCGGTCCCATCGGCCCCGTCGGCCCCATCGGTCTCATCACGGTGCCGCCGCGTCCTGGCGTCCCTCGCCGTCGCCGCCTGTCTCGTCCCCCTCGCCTCCGTACCCGCCGCCGCGGCCGGCGCCATGCCGCCCCCCGTCCGGCCGGAGGACCGGGGTGATCACCTCACCGTCGTGGTCCGGCACGCCGGTGCCGGGCGGGACGGGAGTTTCGACCTGTACTGCCACCCCGAGGCCGGCCGGCACCCGGACCCCGCCGGGGCCTGCCGGGTGCTCGACCAGAACACGCGGTGGGGGCGCGACCCCTTCGCGCCGGTCGCCCCCGGCACCGTCTGCACCATGGTCCACGGCGGCCCGGCCACCGCCCGGATCACCGGCACCTGGGCCGGACGCCCGGTCGACGCCGTGTACGACCGCGGGGACGGGTGCCGGATCGCGCGGTGGGACCGCATGGTGCCGCTGCTGCCGCGCATCGGCTCCCCCGCCGGGGACGAGCCACGGACCGGCGCGTCGGCCCCGGCCCAGCCGCAAAACGGCGGCCCCGTCCAGCCCGAGCCCCAGACCGCCGACCCCCTGCAAACCGAGCCCCTTCAAGCCGGGCCACAGACCGCCGAACCCGTCCACGCCCGGTGAAGGACCGCCGGCCGCCCCCTGAGCCGAGCCGCGCACACCCGAGGTGGTGGCCGGCGCGGCCCGGTCGTGGACGGCATGCCCGACGTGCCGGTTCGACGGGCGCGCCGGTTCCGTAAAGGACCCGGGAAGGTATCGCGGAGCCGGGGTATCGGTCAGGCGTTCGTCGTCACTTCCTCGTGGGACCTCCCCGCCATCCGGCGCCGCGAGCACGACCCGTGCCCTTAGACTCCCTCGCGTGACACGTCGCGGGCCCCTTGGCAAGATGGCCCGAGCGGTCGGCAAGGTGCGGTAACAGGGAGGAAGGCGTCTCGTGAGCAGCAGGCCATCCCGAGGCGCTGCTCGCCTCGCAGCCATACTCGACGCGCTGCCGGACGCGTTGGTCCTGGTCAACGCCAACGGAACCGTCGTCAACGCCAACACGATCGCGCTGGAGGCCTTCGAGACGCCCGGCACGGCGCTCGTCGGCCGTGGGCTGCTCGATCTGCTGCCGCAGTTCGACTCACGGCTCATCCCCGGCTCGATGCGGCGGCCCGACCACATGGCCCCGCAGGGGCGGACCAAGCCCACCCGGATGGTCGCGCGGCGCACGGACGGGACCGAGTTCCCGGTCGAGGTCACCAGCGCGAACCTGGAGAACGGGCAGCAGGCGTACGACGGTTACGGCTACACCGGCGACGAGCTGCTGATGATCGTGGTCCGGGATCTGTCCGGGACCGTCGACACCGAGGCGGAGCTGGCCCGCTCGCAGCGGCAGACCGAGATGATCCTGCGGGCGGCCGCGGAAGGTGTCGTGGGCACCGACACCGACGGGCGGATCGTGCTGGTCAACCCGGCCGCCGCCCAGATACTGGGATACCGGGCCGGTGAGCTGGGCGGCAAGGAGCTGCACACCCTCGTACTGCACTCGCGCGCCGACGGCTCGCCCTTCCCGTACGAGGAGTCGCCGCTCGCCGACACCCTGCGCTCCGGCCGCAAGCACCGGGTGCGCGGCCAGGTGCTGTGGTCCAAGGGCGACCAGAAGGTGCCGGTCGACCTGACCACCGCGCCGGTGCGGGACGGTGACCAGCTCGTCGGCGCCGTGATGACCTTCACCGACCGCCGGCCGTACGACGCCGTGGTGGAGGAGAAGGCCGCGCTGGAGAAGGCGCACGCCGACGAGCTGGAGCGGCTGTCCGAGGAACACGCCTCCGATCTGACCGCGCTGCGCCAGCGGCATGTCGCCGAGATCGAGGAGCTGCGCGAGAAGCACGCGGAGGAGCTGGCGGCCGGCGAGGAGCGGTACGCGGCGCTGGCCGAGCGGGAGAAGGACCGGTACGAGGCCCTCTCCGGGCGGCACGAGCAGTTGCTGACCCTGCTCGGGCAGTCGCTGCGCGGGCCGCTGGACGAGCTGCGGCGCGAGCTGTCCGCGCTGGCGGCCGACGACGCCGGCCAGCTGTGGCCCGAGGCCAACCAGGTCCTGCACCACCTGTCCGCCGGGTACTCCCGGATCACCACCCTCATCGACAACGTCCTCGGCTACCAGCGGCTGGACGCGGGCACCGAGGACATCACCCGTACGAAGGTGATGCTGGACGCCGTCGTCGCCGCCGGTGTGGACGGGGCCGTCGAGCTGATCGGGCCGGGGCGGGTGCAGTTCGCCGTGCACGCGCCGCCCATCGAGGCCGAGGTCGACCCGCGGCGGCTCGCCGTCGCGCTCGCGCACCTCGTCGCGGACGTCGCCGGGGTCGACGCCACCGGCAACACGCCCGTGTCGGCGGGCGGTTACCTGGACAACACGGTCGTGGTCGCCGCCGCCCAGCGGGGCGAGGTCGCGCGGATCGAGGTACGCGGGCCGTACGCCGGGGGAGACCCGGTGCACGAGCCGATCGTGCGCGGGATCGTGCGCGCCCACGGGGGCGTGCTCCAGACGCACGAGGTGCCGGGCATGAGCGGCAGCGCGTACGTCCTGGAGGT
>NZ_JACBWZ010000387.1 GCF_013870595.1 Streptomyces sp. WELS2
TCCATGACCCACGCCTTCCTGCCGCCGCACCCCGGCCGGCTGCTGCTCGTCGAACGCGAGACCGGCGAGGTCCGCGAGGTCGACCGCAGCGACGACGGCGAGGTCTCCGGCCTCGCCTTCTCCCCGGACTCCGCCTGGCTCGCCTGGTCCCACCCCGGCCCGCGCCCGCTGTCCCAGCTGCGCATCGCCCACACCACCGACCTGTCGGTCACCGAGGCGACCCCGCTGCGCTTCCAGGACTACGCGCCCGCCTTCACCCTCGACGGCAAACACCTCGCGTTCCTCTCCAACCGCGCCTTCGACCCGGTCTACGACGAACACGTCTTCGACCTCGCCTTCGTGGTGGGCGCCCGGCCGCACCTGATCACCCTGGCCGCCACCACCCCCTCGCCGTTCGGCCCGCAGCGCCACGGCCGCCCCTTCGAGACCCCCGACAAGGACGAGACCCCCGACAGCGAGGGCACCCCGGCCACCCGCATCGACCTCGAGGGGCTCGCCGACCGGATAGTCCCCTTCCCGGTGGAGGCCGGCCGCTACTCCACGCTGCGCGCCGCCAAGGACGGCGTCCTGTGGCTGCGGCACCCCGTGCGGGGTGTTCTCGGCGCCTCCCGCGCCCACCCCGAGGACCCCGGCCCGCACACCGAGCTGGAACGCTACGACCTCGCCCAGCGCCGGCTGGAGCACCTCGCCGCCGACGCCGACCACTTCGAGGTCAGCGGCGACGGCAAGCGCCTGCTGCTGTGGAGCGACGGCCGGCTGCGGGTGGTGCCCAGCGACCGGCGTACCGGGAGCGACGACGACGGCGACACCAGCGTGACCGTCGACCTGGCCCGGATCCGGCAGACCGTCGACCCGGCCGCCGAGTGGCGGCAGATGTACGACGAGACCGGCCGCCTCATGCGCGACCACTTCTGGCGCCCCGACCTCGGCGGCGCCGACTGGCCCGGGATCCTGGACCGCTACCGCCCGCTGCTGGACCGTATCGCCACCCACAGCGACCTGGTCGACCTGCTGTGGGAGGTGCACGGCGAACTCGGCACCTCGCACGCCTACGTCACCCCGCGCGGCGGCTCCGGCCGCGCCCGGCACGGCCTGCTCGGCGCCGACATCTCCCGGCACGAGGACGGCAGCTGGCGCATCGACCGGATCCTTCCGGCGGAGACCTCCGACCCGGACGCCCGCTCCCCGCTCGCCGCGCCCGGCGTCGCCGTCCGCCCCGGGGACGCCGTCATCGCGGTGGCCGGGCACCCGGTCGACCCGGTGACGGGCCCCGCCCCGCTGCTGGCCGGCACCGCGGGCCACCCGGTGGAGCTGACCGTCTCCCCGGCCGGCGGCGGCGAACCCCGGCACACCGTCGTCGTCCCCGTCGCCGACGAGGAGCCCCTGCGCTACCACGCCTGGGTCGCCGACCGCCGCGCCCACGTCCACGCGGCCTCCGGCGGCCGCCTGGGCTACCTCCACGTCCCCGACATGCAGGCCCCCGGCTGGGCGCAGATCCACCGCGACCTGCGCGTGGAGGTCGCCCGCGAGGGGCTCGTGGTCGACGTCCGGGAGAACCGGGGCGGCCACACCTCCCAGCTGGTGGTGGAGAAGCTGGCCCGCCGGATCATCGGCTGGGACCTGGCCCGCGGTATGCGCCCCACCAGCTACCCGCTGGACGCGCCGCGCGGCCCGGTCGTCGCCGTCGCCAACGAGTTCTCCGGCTCCGACGGCGACATCGTCAACGCGGCGATCAAGGCCCTCGGCATCGGCCCGGTCGTCGGCACCCGCACCTGGGGCGGGGTCGTCGGCATCGACAGCCGCTTCCGCCTGGTCGACGGCACCCTGGTCACCCAGCCGAAGTACGCCTTCTGGCTGGAGGGCGTGGGCTGGGACGTGGAGAACCACGGCGTGGACCCGGACGTGGAGGTCGTCCAGCGGCCCCAGGACTGGGCCTCCGGCACGGACGCGCAGCTGGACGCGGCGATCGCGCTCGCGCTGGAGGCGCTGGAGACGAACCCCGCGAAGACGCCTCCGGAACTCCCGTCCTGAACGGCGCCGGAGGCACCCGGGACGATCCGCGCCCGACCGACTACGATGCCAACCCTATTGATCACCGCTGAAAGCGAGCGCAGCGCATGGCCGGAGAGCCGCAGAACGACTGCCTGTTCTGCCGCATCGTCGCGGGCGAGATCCCGGCGACGATCGTCCGAGAGACGGAGACGACCGTGGCCTTCCGGGACATAAACCCGCAGGCCCCCACCCACGTCCTGGTCATCCCCAAGGCCCACTACGAGAACGCGGCCGTTCTCGCCGCCGAGGCGCCGCAGGCGGCCGCCGACGTCTTGGCCGAGACCAAGGCCGTGGCCGACGCGGAGGGGCTCGACAGCTACCGCCTCGTCTTCAACACCGGCTCCGGCGCCGGCCAGACCGTCTGGCACGCCCACGCGCACGTCCTCGGCGGCCGCGGCCTGCAGTGGCCCCCGGGATAAGAGCCCGTGTCCGTACGTGAACTGGTGGTCCTCGGCACCGCCAGCCAGGTCCCGACCCGGCACCGCAACCACAACGGCTACCTGCTGAGGTGGGACGGCGAGGGCATCCTCTTCGACCCCGGCGAGGGCACACAGCGGCAGATGCTGCGCGCCGGGGTCGCCGCCCACGACCTGAACCGGATCTGCGTCACGCACTTCCACGGCGACCACTCCCTCGGCCTGGCCGGAGTCATCCAGCGGATCAACCTGGACCAGGTGCCGCACGAGATCACCGCGCACTACCCGCGCTCCGGCCGGCGCTTCTTCGAGCGCCTGCGCTACGCGACCGCCTACCGCGAGACCGTCGCCCTCACCGAGGCCCCGGTCGCCGCCGACGGCCTGCTCGCGGTCACCCGGTCCTACACCCTGGAGGCGCGCCGGCTCTCGCACCCCGTGGAGTCCTACGGCTACCGGCTCGTCGAGCCCGACGGCCGCCGCATGCTGCCCGACCGGCTCGCCGCGCACGGCATCCAGGGGCCCGACGTGGGCCGGCTCCAGCGGGAGGGACGGCTCGGGGACGTGGCGCTGGAGGACGTCAGCGAGGTACGGCGCGGACAGCGGTTCGCGTTCGTCATGGACACCCGGCTCTGCGACGGGGTGCACGCGCTCGCGGAGGGCTGCGACCTGCTCGTCATCGAGTCCACGTTCCTGGACGAGGACACGGACCTCGCCGTCGAGCACGGGCACCTGACGGCCGGGCAGGCCGCCGCCGTGGCCCGGGACGCCGGGGTGCGGCACCTGGTGCTGACCCACTTCAGCCAGCGCTACACCGAGCCGGAGGAGTTCGAGCGCCAGGCGCGGGCGGCCGGGTTCACGGGTGAGCTGACCGTGGCCCACGACCTGCTCCGGGTGCCGCTTCCGAAACGGCGGTAAAACACCCGTACGATGCTTTGATGCCTCTCCCGAAAGCAGAACTGCACCTCCATATCGAAGGCACCCTGGAGCCGGAGCTGGCGTTCGAGCTGGCCGCCCGCAACGGCGTGCGCCTGCCGTACGCGGACACCGACGCCCTCCGCGAGGCCTATCGCTTCGCGGACCTCCAGTCCTTCCTGAACCTGTACTACGAGCTGATGGCCGTCCTGCGCACCGAGGACGACTTCGCCGACCTGGCCGACGCCTACCTGGCCCGGGCCGCCGCGCAGGGCGTGCGGCACGCGGAGATCTTCTTCGACCCGCAGGCCCATGTGTCCCGGGGCGTGTCCATGGGCACGGTCGTGGAGGGGCTGTGGCGGGCGCTGGGGGAGAGCGAGGCGAACCACGGCGTCTCCACCAGGCTGATCATGTGCTTCCTGCGGGACGAGTCCGCCGAGTCGGCCCTGCTCACGCTGGAGGCCGCGCGGCCGTACCTGGACCGGATCACCGGCGTCGGCCTGGACTCCGCCGAGGTCGGGCATCCCCCGGCGAAGTTCCGCGAGGTGTACGAGGCCGCCGCCGGGCTCGGGCTGCGCCGGGTCGCGCACGCCGGCGAGGAGGGGCCGCCGGAGTACATCACGCAGGCGCTGGACGTGCTGGGCGTGGAGCGCGTCGACCACGGTCTGCGCTGTGTGGAGGACCCGGCACTGGTGGAGCGGCTGGTCCGGGAGCGGATCCCGCTCACCCTGTGCCCGCTGTCCAACGTGCGCCTGCGGACCGTCGACACCCTCGCCGACCACCCGCTGCCCGCGATGCTCGACGCCGGGCTGCTGTGCACGGTCAACTCCGACGACCCGGCGTACTTCGGCGGGTACGCGGGCGACAACTTCGCGGCCGTGCACGAGAGCCTGGGCCTCACCCGGGACCGGCTGCGCGAACTGGCCCGCAACTCCTTCCTCGCCTCCTTCCTGGAGGACGACGAGGAGCGCCGGGCCCGTTACCTCGCCGAGGTGGACGCGTACGAGTTCGGGGACGACGTGTCGTAGCCGGGGCGACGACCCGCAGGAGTGCCGTACCGCCGTGGCCGGGGTGTGTGTGATCCCGGCCACGGTGACGTTTGCGGGTGGTGTCCGGGGGGAGAACCGTCTAGCCTGCGTTCTCATATATAGACGTGATTCAGGATGAGAGATGGTGGGGGCCTCCCTGTGACCCGTGACCTGACCATCGCCGAGGTGCGGCTGACGCCGATCCTGGTGGCCGACCAGCCGCTGCTCAACACCCAGGGCGTGCACCAGCCGTACACCCCCCGGCTGATCGTGGAGATAGTCACCGCCGACGGTGTCACCGGGCTCGGCGAGACCTACGGCGACACCAAGTACCTGGAGCTCGCCGGGCCGCTGGCGGAACGGCTCGTCGGGCGCTCGGTCATGGATGTGAACGGCCTGTTCGGCATCGAGCTGGCCGTGGACGCCTCCCGGACCGAGGACGGGACCGACGCGGGCGGGCTGCGCGGGGTGCAGACCCCCGACAAACTGCGGCTGTCGGTGCTGTCCGCCTTCGAGGTCGCCTGCCTCGACGCCCAGGGCCGGGCGCTCGGCCTGCCCGTGCACGCGCTGCTCGGCGGGAAGGTCCGCGACACCGTCGAGTACAGCGCCTATCTCTTCTACAAGTGGGACGGGCACCCGGCGGGCGTCTCCGCCGAGCCCGACGAGTGGGGCGCCGCGCTCGACCCGGCCGGCGTGGTCGAGCAGGCCCGCCTGCTCCGGCGGCGGCACGGCTTCGGCTCGTTCAAGCTCAAGGGCGGGGTCTTCCCGCCCGAGCGGGAGATCGCCGCCGTCCGCGCCCTCGCCGACGCCTTCCCCGGGCACCCGCTGCGGCTCGACCCCAACGGCGCCTGGTCGGTCGCCACCTCCCTGAAGGTCGCGAAGGAGCTGGGCGACGTCCTGGAGTACCTGGAGGACCCGACGCTGGGCACGCCCGCCATGGCCGAGGTGGCGGCCGGCACCGACGTGCCGCTGGCCACCAACATGTGCGTGACCACCTTCGGCGAGATCAAGGAGGCGTTCACCAAGGACGCCGTCCAGGTCGTCCTGTCCGACCACCACTACTGGGGCGGGCTGCGCAACACCCAGCGGCTCGCCGCGGTCTGCGCCGCCTTCGGGGTCGGCGTCTCCATGCACTCCAACACCCACCTCGGCATCAGCCTCGCCGCGATGACCCAGGTGGCGGCCACGGTGCCCGGTCTGCACCACGCCTGCGACTCCCACTACCCCTGGCAGTCCGAGGACGTCCTCACCGAGCGGATCGCCTTCCGGGACGGCCGGGTCGCCGTGTCCGACGCGCCCGGCCTCGGCGTCGAACTGGACCGGGA
>NZ_JACBWZ010000388.1 GCF_013870595.1 Streptomyces sp. WELS2
CCCAGCCGTCGTGCGTCACGGTCCGGCCGGACCGTGAGGAGCGAGACCAGCCCGCACACCAGCATCACCCCGCCGGAGAGCAGGAACGCGTGGGTGTACCCGGCGTTCTGCGAGGGAGCGGAGTCCAGCAGGTACCCGGTCAGATAAGGCGCCACCAGTCCCGGCAGGGTCCCGGACGCCGCGACGATGCCGAACACCGCGCCCCGCTGGGGCGGCGGGACGACGGCCGAGGTGGTCATGTAGTGCAGCGGGAAGACGATGGCGTGGCCCCCGAACGCCACGGCCAGCAGCGCCAGATGGGCACCCCGGGCGTCGACGAACGGCAGCGCGCTCATGGCCAGCGCCGCCACCGCCACCGCGACCCCCTGCGGGACGCCGCGCGACCACCGGTCCGACAGGCCCCGGCGGCGCAGCGCGTCCAGCAGCGGCGGCACCGAGAGCAGCAGCACGAGGCTGAACGCCGAGACCCCGCTGATCAGTGTGGCCGCCGCGCCCGGCGCCATGTCGAGCTGCGTGCGCAGGTACGCGGGCAGCCAGGCGTGGCTCAGCGCCAGAGCCCAGGATCCGCCGAACGCCCCGGCGATGCTGCCCAGCACCGTTCCGTTCAGCAGCAGGCGCCGGTACGGGAGCCGCCGCCCGCTCACCCCGGCGCTCGCCGTCTCGCCGTACGGGCCGTCGTGCCCCGTCCGCCACCACGCCAGCGCCCACACCAGGCTCAGTACGGCCAGGGCCAGGAACGCGGACCGCCAGCCGAAGGCGCTGATCAGTCCGGTCACGGCCGGCGCGGCCACCAGCGTGCCGAGTGCGGCGCCTCCGATCTGCAGTGCCGAGGGCAGCCCGCGCCGGTCCGCCGGGAACCACTTGTACAGCGCGTGCATCGACATCGACGCCGCCGGTCCCTCGGCCGCCCCGAGCAGCACGCGCCCGGCGACCAGCGCCGGCACCGATGCCACGAACAGCACCGGCAACTGGGCCGCCGCCCATACGACGGCCATGCCGAACAGCAGCACACGGCTGGAGACCCGGGCGGAGACGAAGCCGACGGCCAGTCCCGAGAGGCTGAAGAGCAGCGAGAACGAGCTGGAGAGCATGCCGTAGGTGCTGTTGCTGATGCCGAGCTCGTCCATGATCGGCACGGCCGCCAGCCCCAGGACGGACTTGTCGGCGTAGTTGACCAGCATGAACGTCACGATCATCGCGGCGATCAGCCATGCGTGCCGCCGGGCCGGTTCCCCGGCGCGCGGTGCAGCCGCCGCGGCGTCCCGGCGGGATGGTGCGGACGAGGACGGTTCGGCCATGGGGCACTCCTGCGGCTCGGGAGGGAGTGGAGGTGGCACCCCCGGCGCGAGGGCGGGGATCTCCAGGCGCGGACGACGCCCGAAAGCGGGATCGTGGGCGCCGCACGCTGTCGTAGTTAACGAACAGGTTGTACGTTAACGGCGTTCTCGTTCAAGACCTCTGCGACTACGGAGTTGAGATGACCGACACGGACGCCCGGCTGGGCGATCTGCTGTGGACCCGCGGCTACACCGATCCCGGCTGGATCCGCCGCTTCACCTCGGCCGGCCGCGAGCTCTCCCCGAGCCGCCGCGTGTGGCGTGGCCCCGGCCCCGCCCGGACCCTCCCCGCCGAGCCCGCCGGCCTCGACACGCTCGACCTCGGCCTCGGGAGTACGAAGGCCACCCTGCCGGACCTGTTCGCCATGGCGCAGACCGACGCCTTCCTCGTCCTGCACCGAGGCGTGGTCGTCCACGAGGCGTACCCGCACGGCGGAGCGCCCCACGTCCCGCACTTCAACGCGTCGGCGGCCAAGTCCTACCTCGGCCTCCTCGCGGCCATGCTGGCGCACGAGGGGCTCCTCGACCGCTCGGCCCGGACGGACGCCTACGTCCCCGAACTCGCCGGAACCGCCTTCGGCGAGGCCCGTGTCGAGGACCTGCTGCACATGGGCACCCAGGTCAGCTATGCCGGCCGGCCCTACGACAAGGCCATCGAGGCCCAGCGCTACCACGCCGTCATAGCGCCCCAGCTGCGCCCGTTCGGCTACAGCGGCCCCGGCACCATCCGCGAGCACCTGCTGACCGCCCGCGCCACCGGGGCACCGGGAACGGAGTTCCGCTACGAGAACGGCAACGTCGAGGCGCTCGCCGAAGTCCTGCGCCGCGTCACCGGCCTTAGCACGTCGGCCCTGCTCGGCGAACTGATCTGGTCCCGGATCGGCGCCGAGGAGGACGCCTACTACGTCCTCGACGGCGACGGTGTCGAGGCGGCCTGCGGCGGCTTCAGCGCCACGGCCCGCGACGTGGCCCGCATGGGCGAGATGCTGCGTTGCGGCGGGGCGGTCGGCAGCCGTCAGGTCGTGCCGGGGGAGGTGGTCGCGTCCATCACCGCCGCCGTCCCGGACGGCTATCCCCGCCGCGTACGTTTCCCCGCCGCTCCGCCGACGGCGCCGGCCACGCTGTCGTACCACGACCTGTGGTGGATCCCGAACGACCCGCACGGCTCCTACATGGCCGGCGGCATCCACGGCCAGCGGCTGTTCGTCTCACCCGGACTCGACCTCGTCGTCGTGCACTTCGGTTCCCAGGTCATCTCGCCGTCCGTGCCGGTCGCCCCGTTCGTCCGGGCGTTCCTGAGGATCGGCGCGCACCTCGCCGGCCTCGGCTGACCCCGTCCGAGAGCTTCCTGTGAACCGGGCCGCGCCGGTGACGGCTATGTCCGTCATGACCCCATGTCGGCGGCCGGGACTCCCAGGAAACTCCCAGGATCTCTCCGGGCCCGGTCAGAGAGGACTGTCAGCATCGGGGCCAGTTCTTCTGTGAGCCTCGATCCGACTGGGAGCCCTTTCCGTGGCGACGTTCCTGTGCAGGCTGGGCCGGTTCTCCTTCCGGAGGCGCCGACTGGTCGCATTGCTGTGGGTGGTACTGCTCGTGGGGGCGGGGGTGCTGGCCGGGCGGGCTCCGGCCGCCCCGCCGAACGACTTCTCCATGCCCGGCACCGAGGCGCAGCAGGCGTACGACCTGCTGGAGCGGGACTTCCCCGAGCTGAAGGCGGACGGAGCGACCGCCCGGGTCGTGTTCCGGGCCGAGGACGGCAAGGTCACCGACCCGCAGACGCGCCGGGCCATCGGGGAGACGGTCCGTGCCCTCGGGGACGACCCGCAGGTCGCGCGCGTCACCGACCCCTTCACCACCCGGTCCGTGAGCAAGGACGGCTCCACCGCCTACGCCCAGGTGTCCTACGAGGTGTCCGCCTCGAAGCTCGAAGACGGCTCCCGCACCGCGCTGCGGGACACCGTAGAGCGGGCCGCCTCGCCGGAGCTGTCCGTGGAGGCGGGTGGCAACGCCGTCGAGGCCAAGACCGCCGGCCACTCCTCGGAGGCCGTGGGGCTCGCGGTGGCCGCCGTGGTGCTCGTCCTCACCTTCGGCTCGCTGCTCGCGGCCGGACTGCCGCTGCTGACCGCCGTGCTCGGAGTCGGGTTCGGCGCGCTGGTCATCCGGGTGCTGGCCGAACCACTGGGGCTCGGCTCCACGACGACCAGCCTCGCCGTGATGATCGGACTGGCCGTGGGCATCGACTACGCCCTGTTCGTGGTCTCCCGCTACCGGGCCGAACTCGCGCGCGGACGCGGTCGTGAGGAGGCGACAGGGCACGCGGTGGGCACCGCGGGCTCGGCGGTCGCGTTCGCCGGACTCACCGTGGTCATCGCCCTCGCCGGCCTGTCCGTGGCCGGCATCCCGCTGCTGACCCAGATGGGCCTCGCCGCGGCCGGCACGGTCGTCATCGCGGTGCTCATCGCCATCACCCTGATCCCCGCCCTCCTCGGGCTCTGCGGACGCCGGATCGGACCGGCCCGTCCACGGAGGCGGAAGGGCCGGCAGCGACCGGGGACAGGCGTGCGCTGGGCCCGGTTCGTCACCCGCCGGCCGGTCGCCGTGCTCCTCGGCGGCGTCGTGCTGCTCGGCGTGGTCGCGCTCCCGGCGGCGTCCCTGGAGACGGGCCTGCCCGGCGACGACAGCAAGCCCGTCTCGACGACCCAGCGCCGGGCCTACGACCTGATCGCCGAGGGCTTCGGGCCGGGCTTCAACGGCCCGCTCACCGTGGTCGTCCAGGCCGACGGCGACGGCGGTGCCGAACGGGCCGCGAAGAGCGTCGCCGGGCGGATAACCGGCCGCGAGGACGTCACCGCCGTGGGACAGCCCCGGCTGAGCGGCTCCGGTGACACCGCCGTACTGAGCGTCGTACCGGCGACGTCCCCGAGCAGCACGCAGACCGCCGACCTCGTGCACGCGCTGCGCGAGCCGGCGCTCGCCCGGGACACCGGCGCCAGGGTGCTCGTCACCGGCACGACCGCGATGAACGTCGACGTCTCGCAGAAGCTGTCGGACGCGCTGATCCCGTACCTGGCCCTCGTGGTCGGTCTGGCGTTCGTGCTGCTCATCGCCGTCTTCCGTTCCCTGCTCGTCCCGCTCAAGGCCGCGCTCGGCTTCCTGCTGTCGGTGCTGGCCGGGCTGGGCGCGGTGGTCGCGGTCTTCCAGTGGGGATGGCTGGGGTCCGTCTTCGGCGTCACGGAGCCGGGGCCGGTGGTGTCGATCATGCCGATCTTCATGGTGGGTGTCGTCTTCGGCCTCGCCATGGACTACGAGGTGTTCCTGGTGACCCGGATGCGTGAGGCGTACGTGCACGGTCAGTCACCGAAGGAGTGCGTGGTCAGCGGGTTCGAGCACAGCGCACGGGTGGTGACCGCCGCCGCGGTGATCATGGTCTCGGTGTTCGCCGCGTTCCTGGGCTCCGAGGAGCAGATCCTCAAGACCATCGGGTTCGGGCTCGCCGCCGCCGTCTTCTTCGACGCGTTCGTCGTCCGTATGACGCTCGTCCCGGCGGTGCTGGCCCTCCTCGGCCGACGGGCCTGGAGCCTTCCTCGCCGGCTGGACCGGCTCGTACCCGACCTCGACGTGGAGGGGCAGCGGCTGGAGGGCTCGCACCGAGGCACGGCCGGGGCGAGCGACGCCGGCCCCGTCGGCGCGCCCGCGGGCCACGTCTCCGGCACCTGAACCCCTTGTCCCGCTCCGAGGAGTCCGCTCATGTCCGCACCGCCGTCCCGCCCCTCCCTTTCCGTGTGGCGCCACGCCCTCGGAGGCGCTTTCGCCGCCGTGACCGCCCTCGTCACCATGGCTGCCACCGCCTGGGCGGCTCTCGTCCTCCTCGGTGCCGGCGCCGTCGCACCGGTTGCCCGGCTGGTGCCGGTTCTGGTGAGTCTCGCCGTCGGCGGCGGCGTCACCCTGGAGTCGGCCGCCGGGCCCGCCGAGTCCGCCGAGAGAGGCCTCGGCGGTCTGTTCGGCGGGGGCGGCGGCCTGAGCCTCGGGCTGGCCGGCGAGGTGGCGCTGACCCCCCTGACGCTCTCCTTCCTGGGCACGGCCGTCCTGGCGACCGGGTTCTTCCGGCCGCTGCGCCGCCGGGCACGGCCCACCCCCGCGATGCTGTGGGCGCGGTGCGGCGGCGTACTGGCGATCACGGCGGTGGCCCTCCCGGTGTGCGCCGTCCTGGCGCGGGGCACGGCCCGGCTGCCGGAGAACGTCAAGGACAGGATCGGCGAACGGGCCGGATCCGGCCGGTTCGGCGGCGGGGCAGGCGGTGGGCTCGCCGCGGGCCTGTCCTCGGTCGACTTCCGGACCGATGTCGTCACCACCGCGTTCCTCGGCTGCCTGGGAGTGGTCGCCGTCCTCGGGGT
>NZ_JACBWZ010000389.1 GCF_013870595.1 Streptomyces sp. WELS2
GGCCCGGCCGTGCGCCTGCCGGGGGCACGGCGACGAGCGGCGAACACGCTCCGGGAGGCTTGCACCGGCCGTCCCGGCGCATACGACCTTGACGACACACATCGACTGATGGCGTGCGAGATGACGACCGGTCCGGTGTCCGCCACCCGGGCGGTCCGGCGAGGGGGCGAGATGAGGGTTGAGCGGGAGCGGCGGACGAGGAGCGACGTCCGCCCGACGGACACGGCGCGCGACACGGACGAGGACCTGTCGTCGTTGTTCGGCACATCGACCGCGCTGTTCGCGTCCATGGCGGGACCCGCCCACGTGCTGGAGGCGGCGAACCCGGCGTTCTTCGCGGCGATCGGAGGCGGACGTCGGGAGCGTACCGGTGTCCCGCTGGCCGAACTCATGCCCGAGCTGGACGCGCAGGGAATCATCGGACTCCTGGACCAGGTCTACCGGACGGGCACACGGTACGTCGGCCGCGACGCCCGTGTCCTGGTCGGCCCGGAGGACGAGGCGCGCGAGGCGTACTTCGACTTCACCTACGAGGCCCGCCGCGACACCGGAGGCAATGTGATCGGCGTCCGGATGCTCGGCGTGGAGACGACCCAGGCCAAGCACGCCCGGCGCCTGGCCGCCGAACAGCGCGCGCTGCTGGAGCAGATCGCCCGCCAGGCCCCGCTGCCGGACGTGCTGGACGGCATGTGCCGGGCGATCGAGGAACTGTCCCCGGGCGTGCTCGTCTCCGTTCTGCTGGCCGACGAGGAGAACCGCCGACTGCGCCACGGTGCGGCTCCCAGCCTGCCCGACTTCTACAACCAGGCCATCGACGGCATAGCCATCGGCGAAGGCGTGGGATCGTGCGGCACCGCCGCCCACCGGCGCCGCAACGTGAGCGTGAGCGACATCGCCACCGACCCCTTGTGGACCGACTTCCGCGACCTCGCACGGCAGGCCGGAGTCGCCGCCTGCTGGTCCAGACCGATCCTCGACCGGGAGGGCCGGCTGCTGGGCACCTTCGCGATGTACCACCGGGTTCCCCGCGCCCCTCAGGACACCGATCTCGCGCTGACCCGCGTCTTCGCCGACACGGCGGCCCTGGCCATCGAACGTCACCGCGCGGAACAGGCCCGGCTCGAAGCCGACGCGCGGGAGAAAGCGGCCCGGCACGACCTTGCCTTCCTGCTGACCGCCAGCACCGCCCTGGCCGGCCGGCTGGACGAGACCCAGACTCTCCAGCGGCTGGCCACCTTGGCCGCCCCCACCCTGGCGCCCCTGGCCGCGGTCGACGTCGTGGAGGCCGGACGCGTGCGCCGGGTGGCGACCGCCGCACCGACGGAGGAGGCCCGCAGACTGCTGGCCGCCCACCGCCCCGCCCGCGACACCAAGGACGACGCGGTCGCGCGTGTTCTGGCCTCCGGCCTGACCGAAGTCGCCCGCCGTACCCCGACCGGCCCGGGCCCCTGGCACGATCTCGGCGTCACGGGTTACGTCTGCGTACCCCTGCTGGACCGCGGGCGCCCGTTCGGCGCGCTGACCCTGCTGTCCACCGCCGGGCACTGTCTCGACGGCCACCAGGTCGCCCTGGCGGAGGAACTGGCCCGGCGCGCGGCCTCGGCCGCCCGCAACGCACGTCAGTACGCACAACGCGCCGCTCTGGCCCGGGACCTGCAGACCGGCCTTCTGCTGCCCGACCTGCCGGAGGTCCCCGGCGCCCAGCTCGCCGCCTTCTACCATCCGGCCGGCGAGGGGCTGGAGATCGGCGGGGACTTCTACGACGTCTTCGCCCGTGGTGACGGGAGCTGGTCCTTCGTCCTCGGCGATGTCTGCGGGCGCGGAGCCACCGCCGCCACCACGACCGCGCTGGTGCGCCACACCGCCCGTGCCGTCGCTCCGCTCCTCGACGACCCCGTCGACGTCGTCAAGGCCGTGGACAAGGCTCTGAACGACCGGTACGCCCAGCAGAACAACGGCTTCGTGACCCTCGTCTACGGGCATCTGACGCCCGCCGCCGACGGGCTCGCCGTCCACCTGGTCCGGGCCGGTCACACGCCGCCCCTGCTCCTGGACACCCAGCACACGGTGAACGCCGTCGAAGCGTCCGGCGGGCTGCTCGGCATCGGCATCCCGCCGAGGCTCGCCGCCCGCCGCTTCACCCTCCTTGGCGGGGAGAGCCTGTTCCTCTACACCGACGGCCTCACCGAGTGCCGGTCCGACGGAAGCGAGCAGTACGGCGACACGCGGCTCGCCGAGGCCCTGGCTTCCGCGCCGCGCCGGCCGGCCGCGACGGACATCGTCAGGGCGGTGGCCGAAGACGTCCGGGGCTTCATGAACGGCCTGGACGTCGAGGACGACCAGGCCGCCCTGGTCATCACCGCCCGCGCGCGGGAGTCGTGACCGGGCCGTCGACGCCCCGGTCCCCCGGCGCCGTCGCCCCGCATCGGCCGTACGCGGCCCGGAAGGGTGTGACGGAACGCACGAACACCCATGCATGACGGTCGGCAGCCGGGGTAGGCGGCAGTTCGCCGGAACGACCGGCAAGGACGACCACCGAACGAGAAGGGCGCATCATGGCGACGACGACCGTGCAGAGGACCGGGCACGCGACGGACGTTCCGGAGATCGCGGTCCCGTCCCAGGTCGCGCCGAAGGACGCGCGGGAGCTGTCGAGGCTGTTCTTCGACCAGCTGGCGGTGCTGGAGGAGGGGACTCCCGAGTACCAGTACGCGCGGAACACGCTGATCGAGATGAACATGTCCCTCGTACGCTTCGCCGCCGGCCGGTTCCGCAGCCGGGGGCCGGAGGAGATGGAGGACATCGTCCAGGTCGGCATGATCGGTCTGATCAAGGCCATCGACCGGTTCGAGCTGTCCCGCGAGGTGGAGTTCACCTCGTTCGCGGTTCCCTACATCGTGGGGGAGATCAAGCGGTTCTTCCGCGACACGTCCTGGGCCGTGCACGTCCCGCGCCGGCTTCAGGAGGCCCGGGTGCAACTCGCCCGCGCCAACGAGGAGCTGCGCAGCCGACTGGGCCGGACGCCGACGACCAAAGAGCTGTCCGAGCTGATGAGCCTGCCGGAGGACGAGGTCGTCGAGGCCCAGCTGGCCTCCAACGGTTACAAGTCGGCCTCCCTGGACGCGGCGATCAACGGAAGCGAGGACGGTGAAGCCGCGCTGGCGGACTTCATCGGCGCCGACGACGCCGCCCTCGGACTGGTCGAGGACTTCCGCGCCCTCGCCCCCATGATCGCCGAGCTCGACGAACGCGACCGCAGGATCATCCACTGGCGGTTCGTCGAGGAACTGACCCAGGCCCAGATCGGCGAACGCCTCGGCGTCTCCCAGATGCATGTCTCCCGCCTCCTCTCGCGGCTGCTGGCCCGCCTGCGCGAGGGAATGCTGAGCACGGACTGACGGCCGGCGGGAGGGCGCTCTCCCTCTTCACCCAGGTCGAGAAGCGACCCGCGCCGAGCGGTACATGACGTACAGTCGCGCCGGCCCGCCAGGCGTGCGCCGACAGTCTCGGCGCGGTCGGCCTGGCGGCCGCCTGCCCGGTGACCGTGGGCGGCCCCGGCGACGAGGTGCTGAGCTTCGTCACCCGCACGCTCGGCGAGCACGCCGCGCGGTGCCCGTCGAACGCCGAGGTGTGTGACGGCCGGTCGGCCGGGCGCCTGCGAGGCGGTACGGCCGTCAGGACAGCAGTCTCTCCGCCATCCGCCGCGCCCGCCGGAAGGGCTCGACGCCGCGCTCGCTCATCGCGGTGACCACGGCCCCGTCCATGAGGAGCGTGAACTGCTCGGCCAGTTCCGGCGCCCCGGCGTGGCCGGCGTCCTCGATCACGCCGCGCACGTAGTCGGCCACCTTGCGCTTGTGCTCGACCGCGAGCCGGTGCACGGTGCTGCCGGGTTCCTCCGCCCGCTCCGCCATGGCGTCGAGGCCGGCGTCCCGGCGTAGAGGTTGCCGGTCGATCCGGAGTCCGCTTCCCTCCTGATCTCCCTCAACGCCGCGTTCCTCTACCTGGCCGTCGCCCTGTCCGGTGTCATCGGCGCGGTGGGCATCAGCACCATCGGGCCCCGGAACATCAGCCTGGTCGGCGCCGCCGTGGCCGTGCTCGCTCTGGGCCTCTCCGAACCGGGGCACCGGCTCGCCCGGAGCAGCCGAGTTCCGGTGACCGTCACGCGGTGACGGCGGGAGGGCGGCCGCCCGGGCTCCCTCCCGCCCGGCGTGCTCAGAACTCCTCGTCGCCGAACTCGTCGTCGGTCATCCCCGGCCCGGAGAAGAGGCCCTGCATCATCTCCTTCAGGTCCAGGACCTTGGCGTCGGCCGGAGCGGTGGGCTTGGTGCCCTCGCTCATCCGCAGGGTCAGGCCCAGCTTCTTGACCTTGGCCGTCTCGGCCAGCTTGGCGAGGTCCACGTTCACCTCGGACAGCTCACCGTTCACGAGCGTGAAGTCCGCCGTCACCTTGGCGTTGGGGGCGTCCTTCAGGTCCTTGTCCGTCGGCAGGTCCATGCCCGGCGGCAGGTCCTTCGCCAGCGGGCGGATCTCGCCGATCATCTTGGTCATCAGCGTGCGGAAGGGGGCCGTGGCGGTGATGTGCTCGGTGTCACCGTCTCCGTCGGTCGTCTTCAGCTTCACCTCGCGGGCGACGACCTCGCGCAGCGACTTCATGAGCTTCTGCTGCGTCTTGGCGTCCAGGGACGGCGCGGGCGAGGGGCTGTCCTCGTCCCCACCGCCGCCGAGACCGGCCTTCTCCATGTCCTTGACGTTGAACTTCACCCACTTGCCCTGAAGCACGTCCTTGAAGGCCCCGGCCTCCGGCGGGAGTTCGTCGGCGGGCGGAACGGGGCTGCCCGTCAGCTTGCCGATGGTGTCGACGTCGGCGCGGAGGTAGGCGTTGTCACCGATCATCCGGTACTCGGCGAGGTCGCCGTCCGGGCTGCTGACCTTCACGGCCATACCGACGAGGTCCTTCTCACCGGACTCGGTGAGCGGCTTCTTCGACTCCACGGTGAGCGTGATCTTCGCGTCGCTGAGCAGCTTCGCGGCCTCGTCGGGCATCTCGTCGCCGGGCTCCGGCTTGGACTTGGCGTCCAGCGCCTTCAGGGACGCGGCGTCGGTGTCCAGGTCCAGCTCGAAGGAGAGCGTCTTCTTCTCGCCGAGCTTGTCGAAGGCCTTGTCGAGCTTCTGGCCGGCGGAGAGCTGCTCCACCGTTCCGCAGGCGGCGGAGCCCGCGAGGACGGCACCGACGACGGCGGTGGCGGTGAGGGTCTTGCGTATGGCGCTGATGATGGTCTCCTTGTAGACGCGACCACGGTGTGATCGATCAGAAGACTCACAACCTCCGCACAAGGTTGCATCCCATTTTTCATCCGCGTCCGGTGACCCGGCCGGACGGGCCGAGGAACCGGAAGGCGTTTCCTTCCGTCTGATACGGGAAGTACCCCTTGTCCCACGCCGTGTCGATGCTCCGGGAGTTGTCCGCGGTGAGGCGGAGGGGCTTGGCGAGTCCCTGGTAGGCGAGGTCCGACAGCCGCTCGGCGACCGCGCCCGCGGTGACGCCGGCCCCGCCGCCCAGCGACTCCAGGGCCCGGGCGACCAGTCCGACGGCGTCGTACGCCTCCGGGGCCCAGCGGCCGGGCGCGGTGCCGTAGGCCGCGCGGTAGGCGGACCGGAAGGCGCCGGACACGCTGCCGGGATCGGTGAACGGGGCGCTGAACACCCAGCCCCGCGCCGCCGCGCCGCC
>NZ_JACBWZ010000039.1 GCF_013870595.1 Streptomyces sp. WELS2
GATCAGCCGGACTCGCCCGCGTCCGCCGTGCCGTACCGGCGCTCGAAGCGGGCGATGCGGCCCTCGGTGTCGACCGTACGCGCCTTGCCGGTGTAGAAGGGGTGGCTCTCGGAGGAGATCTCCACGTCGACCACCGGGTAACTGTGGCCGTCGTCCCACTCGATGGTCTGCTCGCTCTGCGCGGTGGACCTCGTCAGGAAGGCGTATCCGGCGGCGCGGTCACGGAAGACCACGGGGTGGTAGTCGGGGTGCTTGTCCTGCTGCATGGCGGCTCCTCGGGACGGGAGGTCGGGACGGAGGCGTCCGGACTGCCCGGCTCAGCCGGGGAGGGTGTCCTCGTCGACGATGTGCACCGCGGCCTCCTCGGCGGAGGCGGCGGCCCCGTCGATGCCGACGTCGGTGGCCACGAGTGCGGCCTCGTCGTCCTCGTGCGTGCCCTCGTCGGGGGCCACCAGCCGACCGGACCGGAAGTTGCCGACCTCATTGTCGAGGGGTTCCCCGTCGGTGCCCTCGCAGTCCCCGATCCCGTCACCGTCGGGCGCGGCGAGATCGGGCAGCTCTTCGGCGAGCCGCTGGTCGAGGGTCTCGCCCGCCTGGCGTTCCGCCGCCGTCACACCGACGTGTTCCACCGCCCACGGTCGCTCGGGAGGGGACCAGCCGCGGTCGAGGGGGTCG
This sequence comes from Streptomyces sp. WELS2, assembly GCF_013870595.1. Taxonomy (GTDB): domain Bacteria; phylum Actinomycetota; class Actinomycetes; order Streptomycetales; family Streptomycetaceae; genus Streptomyces. The sequence continues at coordinate 676 of NZ_JACBWZ010000039.1, forward strand.
GCGACGCCGTCGAAGTCCAGAGTGTCCTCGACGTCGAGCACCCCCGAGTCCTCCCGGATCTCCGAGGGATCGGGCTGGTAGACGTCATCCCCCCAACCGTCGGCGTTGTCCACGACTACCTCCAGAGGGTGAGGACGGCCGGATGCCGCCCCAGCGGTCGGCGAGCCGTCGGCACGAGCGGCACGGAGGTCACACGCCGCGAACCGGCTGGTTCCCGGGCGCGCCCCGAGCCGCTGCCGCTTTCCAGCCTTCCACCCCGGATCGGCACCGCGCAACGGCACGGCCGCAGGGGTGAGCGCCCAACGGCGCCCGGACCCCGGGCGGAGACCGTCGGGCACCGGAGCGCGCCAGGCGGGACGGCCTCCCGCCCCGTTCTCACGGGGCCGCGGTCCGCGACAGGCGGACGGCTTCGCGGACCGGCTTTCCGGAGCGGAGCCGCGGGGGAGCCGTTTGTGACATCCGGAGCCCGTGCCTCCGCCGGATCGGCCGCCGCCGTCACGGTCGGCACCCCCGCGGGCACTGCCGCGCAGCAGGCCCCCGTCGCCTTTTCCAGGGAGCCGTCGCCCGCAGGCATGCCCACCCGCGCCCCCGTCCGGCCGTCATCCGTGCCAGGAGCGCCAGAGCGCCGCGTAGGCTCCCTCCGCCGCGACCAGCTCCTCGTGGCTGCCCAGCTCGCTGATCCGGCCGTTCTCGACGACGGCGATCACGTCGGCGTCGTGGGCGGTGTGCAGCCGGTGGGCGATGGCCACCACGGTGCGGCCGTCGAGAACCCGTGCCAGGGAGCGTTCCAGGTGGCGGGCCGCACGAGGGTCGAGCAGCGAGGTCGCCTCGTCCAGGACCAGCGTGTGCGGATCGGCGAGCACCAGCCGGGCCAGCGCGATCTGCTGTGCCTGTGCCGGGGTCAGTGCGAGACCGCCGGAGCCGACCTCGGTGTCCAGACCGTCGTCCAGGGCCCTCGCCCAGCCGTCCGCGTCGACCGCGCCGAGGGCCGCCCACAGCTCGGCGTCCGTGGCGTCGGTGCGGGCCAGCAGGAGGTTGTCGCGCAGGGAGCCCACGAAGACATGGTGCTCCTGGTTGACCAGGGCGACGTGCGCGCGGACGCGCTCGGCGGGCATCCGGGACAGCTCCGCGCCGCCCAGGGTGACCCGGCCGTCCCGCGGCGCGTAGACCCCGGCGAGCAGCCGGCCCAGGGTGGACTTGCCCGCACCGGACGGGCCGACGAGGGCCATCCTGGTTCCCGGAGCGACCCGCAGAGAGACCTCGCGCAGCACGTCGACGCCCTCCCGGTAACCGAAGCGCACCCGGTCGGCGTCCATGATCCGTCCCTCGGGGGCCAGTGCCGCGTCCCCCGCGTCCGGCTCGACATCCCGGACACCGACCAGGCGGGCCAGCGACACCTGGGCGACCTGCACCTCGTCGTACCAGCGCAGGATGAGGTTGACCGGGTCGACCAGCATCTGCGCGATGAGGGCGCCGGTGGTCAGCTGGCCCACTCCGATCCAGCCACGCAGCACGAACACCCCGCCGACCATCAGGACCGAGCCGAGCACGAGGAGGTGGACGGCGTTGATCACCGGGAAGAGCACGGAGCGGAGCCAGAGCGTGTACCTTTCCCACGCGACCCACTGGGAGATCCGCTGCTCGGACAGGGCCACGCGGCGGGCGCCGAGACGGTGCGCCTCGACGGTGTGGCCCGCGTCCACGGTCTCGGCGAGAGCGGCGGCGACGGCGGCGTACCCGGCGGCTTCCGAGCGGTAGCCGGACGGCGCCCGCTTGAAGTACCAGCGGCAGCCGATCACCAGGACCGGCACGGCCAGCAGCACGGCGGCGGCCAGCGGCGGTGCCGTCACCACCAGCCCGCCGAGCAGCAGCAGGGCCCACACGACACCGATGGCCAGCTGCGGTACGGCCTCGCGCATGGCGTTGGCCAGCCGGTCGATGTCGGTGGTGATCCGGGAGAGCAGGTCGCCGGTGCCCGCGCGTTCCAGCACGCCCGGCGGCAGCCCCACGGACCGGACGAGGAAGTCCTCGCGCAGATCGGCCAGCATGCGCTCGCCGAGCATGGCGCCCCGCAGCCGTACCTGCCGGACGAACAGGGCCTGCACGGCGAGCGCCAGCACGAACAGCCCGGCGGTCGGCCCCAGGTGGAGTTCCCGGGTCCCGTCCGACACCCGTTCGACCAGCCCGCCCAGCAGGTACGGGCCCGCCATGGAGGCGATCACGGCCACCGTGTTGACGGCGATGAGCAGCAGGAAGGCCCGGCGGTGCCGGCGGAACAGCTCGGTGACGTAGGCGCGCACGGTCGCGGCGGCGCCGACGGGCAGGGTGGTGGCGGTCGTCGGGGCCGCCGGGTCGTGGTCCGGCGGTGCGACGCCGATCATGCGCTCTCCTCGATCTCTTCCAGCTCCTGGAGCTCGTCCAGCAGCACGCCGTCGGCCGCGGCCAGTTCCTCGTCGGTCTCCCGGGTCACCACGGCCCGGTACCGGGGCTCGCGGTCGATCAGCTCGCGGTGCGGGCCGACCGCCACGACCCGGCCCTCGTGCACCAGGGCGACCTGGTCGGATCGGTCGAGCAGCAGCGGCGAGGAGGTGAACACCACGGTCGTCCGTCCCGACCGCAGCCGGCGCAGCCCGTCCGCGATCCGGGCCTCGGTGTGCGAGTCGACCGCGGAGGTCGGCTCGTCCAGCACCAGCACCTCCGGATCGGTGATCAGCGACCTGGCGAGGGCCAGCCGCTGGCGCTGGCCGCCGGACAGGGACCGGCCGCGCTCGGTGATCCGGGCGTCCATCGGGTCGGCGGCGTCCAGCGAACCCTGCACCAGCGCGTCCAGCACGTCCTCGCACCGCGCCGCGGCGAGCGCGTCCGCGGCCGGCACCGCACCGGACGAGGGCACGTCCAGCAGCTCGCGCAGCGTGCCGGACAGCAGCACCGGGTCCTTGTCCTGGACGAGGACGGCGGTGCGGGCGCTGTCCAGCGGCAGGTCGTCCAGGGGAACCCCGCCCAGCAGGACCGACCGGTCCGGCTCCGCGGGGTGGCCGCCGAGCCGCTCGGCCAGCCTGCCCGCCGCGTCCGGGTCACCGCACACCACGGCGGTGAACCGGCCGGCGGGAGCGAGCAGACCGGTCACCGGGTCGTACAGATCGCCGCCCGGCACCTCGGCCTCGCGGGTGCCGTCGGTGTCCGTGGACCGCTCCAGTGACAGCACACGCGCGGCGCGCTTGGCCGACGGGCGGGAGAAGGAGTAGGCCATGGCGATCTCCTCGAAGTGCCGCAGCGGGTAGGCGAGGATCATGACCGCGCTGTAGACGGTGACGAGCTCGCCGACGTCGATCCGGCCCTCGCGGGCCAGGCCGATGCCGCGCCAGACGACCGCGATCAGCAGCAGCCCGGGCAGCAGCACCTGGACGGCGGAGATCAGCGACCACATCCGGGCACTGCGCACGGCGGCGTGGCGTACCTCCTGGGAGGCCCGGCGGTAGCGGTCCAGGAAGAGCTCCTCGCCGCCGATGCCGCGCAGCACCCGCAGGCCGGCGACCGTGTCCGAGGCCAGCTCGGTCGCCCGGCCCGCCTTCTCGCGCTGGACGTCCGCGCGGCGGGTCGCGCGCGGCAGCAGGGGCAGCACGGCGAGTGCCACGACGGGCAGGCCCACGGCGACGACGACGCCCAGCGCGGGCTGGTACACGACCAGTCCGGCGGCGACGATGACCACCGTCACGGCGGCGGCGGTGAAGCGGGAGAGGGCCTCGACGAACCAGCCGATCTTCTCCACGTCACCCGTGGACACGGCCACCACCTCACCGGCGGCCACCCGCCGGGTCAGGGCGGAGCCCAGGTGGGCGGCCTTGCGTGCCAGCAACTGCTGGACGCGGGCGGCGGCGGTGATCCAGTTGGTGACGGCGGCGCGGTGCAGCAGGGTGTCGCCGACGGCGAGTCCCACCCCGCACAACAGCATCAGACCACCCGTCAGGGCCAGCCGGGTGCCGGAGCGGTCGACGGCCGCCTGCACGGCCAGGCCGACGCAGAAGGGCAGGGCGGAGACGGAGACGAAGTGAAGCAGGCCCCAGGCGAGCGACTTCAGCTGTCCGCCCAGCTGATTGCGCCAGAGCCACCACAGGAATCGGGGACCCGAGCGTGCGTCGGGCACGCCCGGATCGGGATACGGAAGGTCTTGGATCTGCATGACGTCCCAGCGGCTCGTGTCAGGGCAGGGCAGGAGCGGAACGCCGCGGTGCGCGGCGGCAAGCCGTGAAAGGTTGGCGTCATGCGGTGCTGAATTTCAAACAGTTTTCCCGACGGCCCGCGAAATCGGCCGTGTCGCGGCCGGGACACCGCCGTCCGGCAGCCGGGATCCCTGGTTCCCGGCTGCCGAGCGGTCATCGTCCGGCGGAACCGGCGGAACCGGCGGAACCGGTGCGGCCTGCCGACCCGGAAGGGGCGGCCGGGGCGGAGGGGGCGGTCCGGGTGGCCGGGCTCTCCTGCGGCACTGGCGTGGCGGACGAGGACACGACGTCCACGTCACTGGCCCGCACGTACGCGAGCCGGTGGCCGAACTGGATCTCGTAGTACTTCTCCCGGCCCCACACCACCGGGTTGGGCGTGTCGGTGAAGGACTTGGCGGTGTAGGAGCTGCCCACGCCCGACTGCGTCACATACCGCTGGCCGGCCTGGAAGCTGTACGGGAGCGGCGACTCGTCCGGCTCGTCGATGTCGTCCGGATACGCCTCCTCCTCCGGGAGGGCGCGCCCGTACACCGGGATCTCGTCCAGGCCGTCCTTCGGGGTGACCATGCGCCCGGCCGCGCCGACGGCGGTCGGGTGGTTCCGGGGATTCTTGAACCAGGCCTTGTTGCCCTGGAACCAGATCGCCGTCCAGTCGCCGCTGCGGTCGGCGACGGCGAAGGTCTGACCGGCGGAGACCCGGGAACCCAGGTCGTTGACGTCCACCGTGGAGTCGTCGCCGTCCGGTTTGCGGCCCGGGTCCTGGATGAGCGGGGCCCGCTCGTTCGGCTCGGTGTACAGGCGGACGGCGCTGGAGCCGTGCGGCCGACACGGTGAACCACTGCCGGCGCAGCCCGTGAACGCCGGCTTGTGCGTGGCGTAGTCGGGCAGGATGGTCACCATGTCACTGTCCGGTCCCGCCGTGGCCCGCAGCGGTGCGCCCAGGAGGTCGAAGTAGTGGCGCCAGTCCCAGAAGGGGCCGGGGTCGTCGTGCATGTCGGGAATGCTGTCGGCGGTCGGGGCCGGCACATTGTCGTGGCCGAAGATGTGCTGCCGGTCCAGCGGGATGGCGTACTTCTTCGCCAGGTACTTCACCAGGCGCGCCGAGGCCCGGTACATCCGCTCCGTGTACCAGGTTCCGGGCTGGGTGAGGAACCCTTCGTGCTCGATGCCGATGGAGCGGGCGTTCACGAACTGGCTGCCGGAGTGCCAGGCCTCGTCCTTGGTCTTGACGTGCTGGGTGATGTGGCCGTCGCTGGAGCGGATCGAGTAGTGCCACGACGACTCCGTGGGGTCCTGCACCGTCTGCAGCATGCTCGGCAGCTCCGCCTCGGTGTCGTGGATGACGATGTACTCGATCGGCTGGTCCCTGGGGCGGTCGGCCAGGTCGTGGTTGCCGTACGCGCTGTCGTCGATCTCCTCGTACGGCGCGCCGAGCCAGTCGCAGGCCAGTTCGGCGGGGCACTCGACGTCCTTCTGCCGCTGCGGGCCCCGGGCGGTGGGGGTGTGCTTGCGCGGCCGGACGCGCGGGGTGGCGGGGAGCGTGACCTCCTGTCCCTCGGCGGTGGTGCGGTGCGCGCCCCGGCGGATCAGGGCGAAGACGTCGTCGGCGTAGGCGGCGGCCGACGAGACGTCACGGGTGCCCGGGAAGCGCGCCACCGCCTCCCACCAGTCCCCCGGGTCGGCGCTGAGGGGCTTGCCGAGCCGGCGTTGTGTGGCGGCCAGGAGCGCAGCGCCGCCGCGTACGTTGGCGACGGCGTCCTTGCGCAGCTGTTCGGCCGGGAGGTGGATCAGCTGTGCCGCGTGGGGCAGGTCCGCGGGCTGCACGGCACGGCCGGGCGAGGTGTCGGCGCTGCCCGTGGCGGCCGGTCCGGGGGCCGCGGCGCGGGGCTGGGCGTGGACGCCGTCCGCCGCCCGCGGGTCGGCGGAGGGGGCCGGTGTGGTGACGAGCTCCGGGTCCAGCAGGTGCATCGGCCCGAAGCCGCCCGCGACGCTGGGCGCGCCGGGATGGGAGTCCCAGCGCGATTGCAGGTAGGACACGCTCATGAGGACACTGCGCGGCACGTGGAACTCGCGCGCGGCGTCCGTGAAGGCGTCCTGCAGCCGCCGGTCGGACGGATCGGCGCAGCCGGACATCGGGAGGATCAGCAGCGGTGGCAGCAGCGCCGCCCCCGCGATCGCACAGGCCGTACGGCGGCATCTCCGGACGGCACCGGGGATACGGGCAACGACAGTTCTTCTCATTGCAGGGGCTCTCCCAACCACGCTCGTTCGCAACAAGGGCAAAGGAGTTGCCCGTCGCGCCACCCCTCGTACGTTTCCGTGCCCCGGGCGCCGTGTCGTGGCGAGCGTCACCGGTGTGGACCAGCCCTCCGGCAGAGGCCACCCGGTCGGCGGCAGTGACTCCGCTGCCCGGGGCAACCAAACATGACATGCCGTCCGGTCCCAGTCGGGCCGCCCGGTCACCCGGACGCTCAGTCCTCCACCGGGTCCACCTGCCAGTCGGGGTGCCCCGGCATCGGCGGGGTGTGCGCGCCGTACAGCCACGGGCGCAGGAACGGGCCGAGGTCCTCGCCCGCGACCCGGGAGGCGAGCGCGACGAAGTCCCGGGTTCCGGCCGCCCGGCCCCGGTAGGCGGTCACCCAGGCCCGCTCGATCCGGCCGAAGGTGTCCTCGCCGACCTTTTCCCGCAGCGCGAACAGCACCAGTGCCGAGCCGTCGTACCGCATCACCTTGAACAGGGTGGCGCCGGTGGGTTCGGCGGGCGCTCCCTCGTCGTGCCGCCACTGGTCGTGCTGCTCGTACGCCGCCCGCATCACGGACTCCAGATCGGCCCCGCCGTGCTCGCCGGAGTACAGCCGTTCGTAGTAACGGGCGTGACCCTCGCTCAGCCACAGGTCGGACCAGCGCCGGATGGCGACGCTGTCACCCGTCCAGTGGTGGGTCAGTTCGTGCACGAGGTTGCGTTCGGCGTCGACCCGGTCGCCCAGCAGGTCGTCGCGGGGCAGGACGGCGAGCGACTGGGTCTCCAGTGCCACCGGCAGGTCGGTGTCCCCGACCAGCACGCCGTAGCGGCGGAACGGATAGGGGCCGAGCCGCTGTTCCAGCCAGGCCAGGTGGTCCGGGGTGAGCGAGCGGTACTCCTCGGTGTCCGTGACCAGGCCGTCCGGCACCACGTCCCGGACGGGCAGCCCGCGCGGCCCCCGGCTGTCGACGAACGTGAACCGCCCGATCGCCAGTTGGATCAGCTGTGCCGCGATCGGCTGTTCGGAGTCGTACGTCCACCGGGTGCGGCCGTCGGGGCGCCGTTCGGTGCCGACGAGGCGGCCGTTGGCCACCGCGCTCACACCGGGCGGGGTGGTCACGCGGAAGGTGATGGGCGCCCGCAGGCTCGGGTGGTCGTCGGCGGGGAAGATCATCCTGGCGCCGTCGGGCTGCGCGCAGACCACGGTCCCGTCGGACGTGGGCACCCAGCCGTAGTCCTGGATGGCGTCGTCGCGGTGGCGTCTTTGCGTGGGGTCGGCGGTGTAGGCGACGCGGACGGTGAACGCGCGGCCGCGCGGGACCGGCTTGGCGGGGGTGACGACGAGTTCGTCACCGTGGCGTTCGGCGGCGGCCGGTGTCCCGTCGACGGTCACGCGGTGCAGGGTGTTGCCCGCGAAGTCCAGGTCGAAGCGGGACAGGGCCTGGGTGGCGGTGGCGCTGACGGTGGCATGGGCCTCGAAGGGTGTACGGGGCGCGCGCCAGTCGAAGTCGAGCGTGTAACGGCGGACGGTGTAGCCGCCGTTGCCGGCCAGCGGCATGAGCGGGTCGCCGATGCCCGGCGCGCCGGGCGAGGGGACCGGACCGGCGGTGGCACCGGTGGCCGGGGCGCCGGGGGCGGGGCGCCGGCCGGTACCGGTGAACAGGGCGGTAACGGTGAGGACGGCCGCTCCCACGAGTGCGAGTACGGCGGCTCCGGCGAGCGTGCGGACGATCCGGCGGTACCGCGCGGAGGCGCCCGTGACCGGCTCCTTCACCGGGAGTGCCCCTCGGCGGTGCGGGAAGCCGGGCTCGCGGCCGCGCGCCCGGCGGGAGGGCCGCCTGCGGTCGTGATCTCCATGCTCGCACTATGCCAGTAAGATGCGGTTATATAACTGATTGTCACTTTTCTGGATGTCTATGTGGTGTCCCGGACGGCTGTCCGCATCGCGCCGTTCCCCCGAGGCGTCATTGCGGGGCGGGTCGTCTGCCCGTAGAACACGGGTCATGAGACGAAAGTTAGTCATGTCCATGCTCGCCGGGGCGGCCCTCCTGGCGAGCGTGCTCTCCGGCACGGGCGCGCCGGCCGCCCGGGCGGCCGGCGTACCCGCCGAGTTCGGCACCGACTGGCACGACCCGGTGACCGCCGCGCCGCCCGTCGCCCGTCCGCACACCCGCTCCTGCCGGGTCACCCTTGCCGACGTCCGGTTCCGCGACTTCACGCCCTACCGCGGCACCTACGCGCCCCCGGAGGGCTGCGGCGACCGCTGGAGCAAGGTCGTGCTGCGCCTCGACGGCAAGGTGAAGGGCCGTCAGTACGACCGGCTCGGCTATCTGCGGGTCGGCGGGGCCGAGATCCTGCGCACCTCCACCCCCGAACCCTCGCCCGCCGGCATCGAGTGGCACGTCGAGAAGGACGTAACCCGCTACAGCGAGACCTTCCGTGCCGCCCGGGACGTCGAGATGCTGATCGGCAACGTGGTGGACGACACCTACACCGGCGCCATCGACGTCCACGTCACCCTGACCTTCTACGCGGGGCGTCCCGCGGCCCCCGCGCCCGACCGCGTCCTCACCCTGGCCGACACGCCCGCCGGTACGACGCTCACCACCCCGCGCAACAGCGAACGGATCGTCGCCGAGGTGTACGCGACCGGTTCGGGCGGCGGCTGCGAGGAGTTCTGGTACCTGACCGTCGCCGACCCCGCCCCGTACTCCTGCAAGGCCGACCACGGGCCGTACCGGGAGGTGCGGATCAGCGTCGACGGGCGGCTCGCCGGCATCGCGGCGCCGTACCCGCACGTGTGGACGGGCGGCTGGTCCAACCCCTTCCTCTGGTACGTCGTCCCGGCCCCGCGCGCCTTCGACGTGCGGCCCGTCGAGTACGACCTCACGCCCTTCGCCGGCCTGCTCAACGACGGCCGCCCGCACCGCGTCGAGGTGTCCGTCGCCGGGGTGCCGGCGGGGCAGCCGGGCTGGAGCACCCCGGTGAACGTCCTGGTCTGGCAGGACCCGCACCGGGCCCGCGTCCCCGGCGCGCTCACCGAGGACACCGCCACCGACCTCGCCGACTCCTCGGTCCATACGCCCGGCCGGGAGCACCGGGTGGACACCGAGGCGGGGCACCGGCTCACCGTCTCCGGCTACCTGGACACCTCTCATGGACGGGTGACCACCACCGTCACGCGGGCGCTCGCCCACGCCTCCGTGCACCGCTGGACCGACGGCGAGGACACGGACGGGCTCGACGCCTCCTGGAGCGACGACGAGTCGGTCGGGACCGCCGGTCACGGCCCGGCGCGCACGACGCGCACCCACCGGACCTACACCATGAACGGCACCGTCACCCTGGGGCCGGACGGCCGGCTGCGCACCGTTCTCTCGGTCGGCGACCGGGCGTCGACGGTGACGCGTGAGGGCGGCCGGCGCATCGCGTGGTCGCGACTGGACGACACCTACCGCGGCGACGCCGCGTACACCCTGGACGTCCCGCGCGACCAGCGGCACGCGGTGGGCACATCGGCCGAGCGCTACCGCCTCCTCGGCTCGGCGGGCTGCTACGACCGCTCCCTGACCACGGTCCAGGGCGTGCTGACGGAGGACCGCGACCGCTGCTGAGTCCGGCCGCGGCCGCACAGACCAGGGCCCCGTTCCCGGGGCGGGCCGCACGGCGGTGCGGACGTCCCCGGGCCGGGGCTCTTCCCGAGGGGGGAGGCCGCTCAGCAGCGCGGCGCGGCCTCCCCGTCGATCAGCGTGTCCAGCAGCAGCCCGAGCACCTGACGCTCCTTCTCCGTCAGCGGCGCCAGTATCTCCTCGGCCGCCGAGCGGCGGGCGCCGCGCAGTTCGAGCAGGGTCGCGCGGCCCTCGTCGGTCAGCTCGATCCGGGTCACGCGCCGGTTCGCCGGGTCCGGCACCCGCCGCACCTTGCCGCTCGCCTCCAGCCCGTCGACCAGCGTCGTCACCGCGCGCGGCACGACCTCCAGCCGCTCGGCCAGGTCGGCCATGCGCGGCGGGGAGGGGTAGTGCGCGAGGGTGCGCAGCAGCCGGGACTGGGCCGGCGTGACGCCCAGGTCGCGCTGTTCCAGATGGTGTTTCTGGATGCGGTGCACCCGGCGGGTGAGCCGTAGCAACTGCTCGGCGAGCAGGCCGTCGGGATCGGGGGTGGTCATGCGGGAACAATATCAGGACGCCGTTCATTGTGAGTATAGGTAACAATGAGCTACGATCAGTCATGCATCGTCGGCCGTCCCGGGCCGGCCCCCCGCTCACCTCCGTAGGAGCCCATGCATCCCGACCACGAAACCTCCTGGACCCCACCTGCCGACGCCGGCGAGCAGCCCCGGCAGGTGCGCCGCATCCTGCGGCTCTTCCGTCCCTATCGCGGGCGCCTCGCCGTCGTCGGGCTGCTCGTCGGGGCCTCCTCGCTGGTCTCGGTGGCCACGCCGTTCCTGCTGCGGGAGACGCTCGACGTCGCCATCCCCGAGGGCCGCACGGGTCTGCTGAGCCTGCTCGCGCTCGGCATGATCCTCAGCGCCGTCCTGGCCGGCGTCTTCGGTGTGCTCCAGACGCTGATCTCCACCACGGTCGGCCAGCGGGTCATGCACGATCTGCGCACGGCGGTCTACGGCCGGCTCCAGCGGATGTCGCTCGCCTTCTTCACCCGCACCCGCACCGGCGAGGTGCAGTCCCGCATCGCCAACGACATCGGCGGCATGCAGGCCACCGTCACCTCCACCGCCACCTCCCTGGTCTCCAACGTCACCAGCGTGGTCGCCACGGTCGTCGCCATGGTCGCCCTGGACTGGCGGCTGACGATCGTCTCGCTCGTCCTGCTGCCGGCGTTCGTCTGGATCAGCCGCCGCGTCGGCAACGAACGCAAGAAGATCACCACCCAGCGGCAGAAACAGATGGCCGCGATGGCGGCCACGGTCACCGAGTCGCTCTCGGTCAGCGGCATCCTGCTCGGCCGCACCATGGGCCGCTCCGACTCGCTGACCGCGTCCTTCGCCACCGAGTCCGAGCGCCTGGTCGACCTGGAGGTCAGATCGAACATGGCCGGGCGCTGGCGCATGGCCGTGATCACCATCGTGATGGCCGCGATGCCCGCCGTCATCTACTGGACCGCCGGCCTCGCCCTCCGGTTCGGCGGGCCCGATGTCTCCCTCGGCACCATCGTCGCCTTCGTCTCCCTCCAGCAGGGCCTGTTCCGCCCGGCCGTGAGCCTGCTGGCGACCGGCGTCCAGATCCAGACCTCGCTGGCGCTCTTCCAGCGCATCTTCGAGTACCTGGACCTGCCGGTCGACATCACCGAGCGCGAGCGGCCGGTCCGCCTGGATGCGGTCAAGGGCGAAGTCCGCTTCGAGAACGTCGAGTTCCGGTACGACGACAAGGGCGGCCCCGTCCTCGACGGCATCGACATCACCGTGCCGGCCGGCGGCAGCCTCGCCGTCGTCGGACCCACCGGTGCCGGGAAGTCCACGCTCGGCTATCTCGTGCCCCGCCTGTACGACGTCACCGGCGGCCGGGTCACCCTGGACGGGGTGGACGTCCGCGACCTCGACTTCGACACCCTCGCCCGCGCGGTCGGCGTCGTCTCCCAGGAGACGTACCTCTTCCACGCCTCGGTCGCCGACAACCTGCGCTTCGCCAAGCCGGACGCCACCGACGACGAACTGCACGCGGCGGCCGGGGCGGCGCAGATCCACGATCACATCACCGCGCTGCCCGACGGCTACGACACGGTCGTGGGCGAACGCGGCCACCGCTTCTCCGGAGGCGAGAAGCAGCGTCTGGCCATAGCCCGCACCATCCTGCGCGACCCGCCGGTCCTCATCCTGGACGAGGCGACCAGCGCGCTCGACACCCGCACCGAAGCCGCCGTCCAGCAGGCCATCGACGCGCTCTCGGCCGACCGCACCACCATCACCATCGCCCACCGGCTGTCCACCGTCCGCGACGCCGACCAGATCGTGGTGCTGGACTCCGGGCGCGTCGCCGAACGGGGCACGCACGAGGAACTCCTGGAGCGGGACGGGCGGTACGCGGCCCTGGTGCGCCGCGATGCGCAACTGCGACCGACAGACTGAACATATGCCAGGTTTATGACGATATGCGTATTACCGTGCCCGCATGCAGACGAACACTCCGCCACGGAACACGATCCGACTGACACGCCGGGGCAGACTCGTCACCCTCGTGGCCGGAGCCGTCGCGGCCGGCACCGCCGTGGCGGTGCCGCTGCTGCTGCTCGCGGGCGACCGCGAGCAGTCCGGGGCCGCCACCCTGGTCATCCCGGAGGGCTGGCGCGCGAGCCAGGTGTACGAAGCGGTCGACAAGGCGCTCCGGCTGCCCCCCGGCAGCACCCGCAAGTCGCTCGGCAAGGCGGCGCTGAAACTGCCCGGCGAGGCCGAGGGCAACCCGGAGGGCTATCTCTTCCCGGCGACGTATCCGATCCCGGAAGGAGCCACCCCCGAGTCGCTGCTGCGCACCATGGTCGACACCGCCAACGACAAGTACGGCCTGGCGCCGGTCACCGCGGGGGCCCAGCGCAACGCGATGAACCTCCACCAGGCCGTCACCGTCGCCAGCATCGTCCAGGCCGAGGCCGACACCAAGGCGGACATGGGCAAGATCGCCCGGGTCATCCTCAACCGGCTGGCCCGTGGAATGCCGCTGCAGATGGACTCGACCGTCGGCTACGCGCTCGAACACGACCCCGGCCACACCGGCCAGGGCAGCGGTCAGGTGCAGAGCCCGTACAACTCCTACCAGCGCGTGGGCCTGCCCCCGACCCCGATCGACAACCCCGGCCCGGACGCGATGCGCGCGGCCCTGAACCCCACGCCGGGCGACTGGCTGTACTTCGTCACGGTCCGGCCCGGGGAGACCCGCTTCACCGCCGACTACGACGAGCACCTGCGGAACGTGGCCGAGTTCCACGCCGTCCACCAGAGCGCGGCACCGGCCCAGCCGGACGGCGGCGTGCCCTGGTCCTCGTCCTCACCGGACCCCGCGCGGCCTTCGGCCGGCTGAGCGGTGGGACGTCAGGCGGCGACGGGCTCCCCGGCGAGCAGCCGCCGGATGTCCCGGACGGCCGCGCGCCCGGCGCGGTTGGCCCCGATGGTGCTGGCGGAGGGGCCGTAGCCCAGGAGGTGGACCCGCGGATCGACGACCGCGCGGGTGCCCTCCAGCCGGATGCCGCCGCCCGGCTCGCGCAGCCCGAGCGGCGTGAGATGACCGAGCGCGGCGCGGAAACCGGTCGCCCACAGGATCACGTCGGCCGTTACCTCGCCGCCGTCCCGCCACTCCACACCGTCCGGGACGACCCGGTCGAACATCGGCCGCCGGTCCAGGACGCCGTCCGCCAGACCCCGCCGGATCGCGTCGGTCAGGGGCAGCCCGGTGACCGAGACCACACTGCGCGGCGGCAGCCCCTGGCGCACCCGCTCCTCCACCAGCCCGACGGCCGCGCGACCCGCCTCCTGGTCGAACGGCCCCTCGCGGAAGACCGGGGGCCGCCGGGTGACCCAGGTGGTCGCGGCGGCGTACGGGGCGAGCTCCAGCAGGTGCTGGGTGCCCGAGGCCCCACCGCCCACCACCACGACCCGCCGGCCGGTGAACTCCTCGGGGCCGGCGTACTGCGCCGTGTGCAACTGCCGCCCCCGGAAGGTCTCCTGGCCGGGGTAGCGCGGCCAGAACGGCCGGTCCCAGGTGCCGGTCGCGTTGATCAGCGCCCGCGCCGCCCAGGTGCCGTCCGGCGTCTGGACGAGCAGTCGGCCCCCGGTGCCCTCGCGTACCGCGCGGACGTCCACGGGACGCCGTACCCGCAGGCCGAAGGTGCGCTCGTAGCGGTCGAAGTACTCCCGGACCACCTCGGACGAGGGCCGCGCCGGGTCGGCGTCCGTCAGCTCCATGCCGGGCAACGCGTGCATCCCGTGCACCTTGCCGAACGTCAGCGAGGGCCACCGGAACTGCCAGGCGCCGCCCGGTCCGGGGGAGTGGTCGAGGACCACGAAGTCGCGGTCCGGCTCGAAACCGGTCCGCCGCAGGTGATAGGCGGCGGACAGGCCTGCCTGACCCGCGCCGATGACGACGACCTCGACCTCGCGTGCTGCGTTCACGCCTGTCCCCAACAGGAACCGGCACACGGATCTTCCCGGCGGTCGCTAGCCCTTCGCCGGGGTCGTCGACGGCGGCAGGCCGCCGTTGTACCGCCGGTCCACGAAGCCGGCGAAGTCGACCTTGTGCGGGATGAGCCGCAACTCGGTGAAGGCGTCGGCGATCCGCTGCTCGGAGGCGACCAGCGGATCGTCGACGGCGACCGCCACGCGGGTGGAGTTCGTGCGCCGCACGGAGGACAGAGCCACCTCGTACGGCAGACCGGTGTCTTTCGCCCACACCTTGGCCCACTGCTCCTGGTGCGCGTACACCCAGTCCGTGGCCCGCCGCAGCCGCGCCAGATAGTCCTTGACGGCGGCGGCCTTCTCCGGGTCCTTCAGCGCGGCGGGCGAGGCGACCTGGAAGGTGAGGCCGTTGGTCACGCCGTCACCGGTGGTGAGCACCCGGCCCCGCCCGGCCTGGAGGATCTGCGAGGTGTACGGGTCCCAGACCGCCCACGCGTCGACCTTGCCGGAGGTGAACGCGGCGAGCGCGTCGGCCGGCTGGAGGTACTTCACCTTGACGTCGGACAGGCTCAGCCCCGCCGCCTCGAGCGAGGCGACCAGCTGATAGTGGGCGGACGAGCCCTGGGCGACGGCGACGGACCTGCCCTTGAGCTGCCGGGTCCCGGTCAGCTTCGAGCCCTTCGGCACGAGGATGGTGTCGCCCTTGGAGGTGCCGTGCCAGGCGGCCACGACGGTGATCTTCGAGCCGGCGCCGGCCGCGAAGACGGGCGGGGTGTTGCCGACGCCGCCGATGTCGACGGCCCGGGCGTTGACGGCCTCCAGCAGCGGCGGGCCGGAGGTGAACGTCGACCACTTGATCTTGTAGTGCAGGTTCTCCAGCTCTCCGGCGGCGCGCAGGATGGCCTCCGAACCGCCCTTCTGGTCACCGACGTCGAGCGTGACCGGGCCCGTCCCGTCGGTGTCGGTGCTCGCGGACGAGCTGCCGCCGCAGGCGGTGAGCAGGAGGGCGAGGGGCAGGAGCAGTGCGGCGGGGACGAGTCGTCGTCGCATGGCGGTTCCGTTCGGTGCGAGGGGGAGCGGGGTCAGGCGGTTTCGGCGGTGGTGCCGACGCCGAGCAGTCCGAGCAGCCGGGCGCGGAGCGCGGCGAACCGGGGGTCGGTGATCTCACGCGGCCGGTCGAGGTCGACGGCCTGTTCGTGGGCGATCCGGCCGCGGTCCATGACCAGGACGCGGTCGGCGAGCAGTACGGCCTCCTCGACGTCGTGTGTGACCAGCAACACCGCGCAGCCCCGGCGCTGCCAGACTTCCCCGACCAGGCGCTGGGCCCGGATCCGGGTGAGCGCGTCGAGCGCGCCGAACGGCTCGTCGAGCAGCAGGAGATCGGGCTCGCGCACCAGGGCACGGGCGAGGGAGGCGCGCTGGGCCTCGCCGCCCGAGAGGGTCTTCGGCCAGGCGTCGACGCGGTGACCGAGACCGACCTCGTCCAACGCCCGCTCCGCCACCGCCCGTTCGGGCCTGCCGGGCAGCCCGAGCAGCACGTTGCGCCACACCTTCTTCCAGGGCATGAGCCGGGGCGCCTGGAAGGCGACGGCCCGGCGGCGCGGGACCAGCGCGGTGCCCTCGATGTCCCGGTCCAGACCCGCGAGGATGCGCAGCAGGGTCGACTTGCCGCAGCCGCTGCGGCCGAGCAGGGCGACGAACTCGCCGGGCGCGACGTCGAGTCGTAGGCCGTCGATGACCGCGCGGCCGTCGAAGGAGCGGGTCAGCCCCTCGACATGGACCGCGGGCCCGGTCACCGTCCGGTGAACGTCGGTCGCCATTGCAGCAGCAGCCTTTCGAGGGAGCGGACGATGAAGTCGGCGAGCAGACCGAGGAAGGCGTAGACGATCAGGCAGACCACGATCACGTCGGTCCGCAGGAAGTCCCGCGCCTGCACCATGAGGAAGCCGATGCCGGCGTCGGCGTTGACCTGCTCGGCGAAGACGAGCGCGAGCCAGGCGACGCCGAGGGAGTACCGCAGTCCGGTCAGCGCCCCGGGCAGCGCGCCCGGCAGCACCACATGCCGTATCAGCCCCCAGCGGGAGAGCCCCAACGACTCACCGGCCTCGATGAGCTGGGCGTCGACACCCCGGATGCCCGCGTACACGTTGAGGTAGAGCGGGAAGGTGACACCGAGGGTGATGATCGCGGTCTTCGGGGCCTCGCCGATGCCGAACCAGATGATGAACAGCGGGATGAGACCGACGAACGGCACCGTCCGCAGCATCTGCACCGGCGCGTCCACCAGGTCCTCGCCGATCCGGAACAGCCCCGCGAACAGCGCGAGTCCGGTGCCGGTCACCGTGCCGAACAGCAGGCCGAGCGCGACGCGCCGGAGCGAGGTCGCCATGGCCGACGGCAGCGAACCATCGCTCACCAGATCCCAGCCGACCTGCGCGATCCGGCCCGGCGAGGCGAGCACGTCCGGGGCCAGTACCCCGGTGGCGCTGAGGAGTTGCCACAGGGCCAGCAGCAGGAGCGGGCCGGTGGTGCGGCGCAGCCAGCGGGGGACCCGGGCGCGGCGGGCGGAGGCGGGGACGACGGGCTGGAGGCCGGGGAACGCGTCCTTGCCGGGGCGCCCCGGCCCGGAGATACCGGAAATATCGGCTGAGGGTGGGTTGGGTGGGGCGTGACTGATGCTCATGAACGCTCCAGGGGGAGGGAGGCTCCGCGCCGCGACGCCGTGATCAGGCCGACGAGCGGTCAGGGTGTGCGTACGGGCAGGCGCGGGCGGCCCGGAGTGCGGGCGGAGGAGGCGAGGAGGAGAAGGGCGTCAGCGGCCGGTGCGACACGCGGCGGAGGCCACCCGCAGCAGGTCGATGTGACCGCGCGTGGTGAGCAGGGCTGAACGCGACATGCCGCCGAACCTAGCCAGGTGGACGTGCACAGGTCAACGGCGTCTCGTGTTATGGACCGGCCGTATCAGAAATCGGGGTGCCGGACCGGCCTGATCCAACCGGCGGATGTGCCGACCGGTACGGAGGAGCACAGGACGTCGGATACATCGGCCGGCATCCTCGCGGTCCCGGCGTACCGCAGTGTGCGGGCGGCGGGGGCGTGTGAAAACCGGCGCATGGGTCAGGATGGGGGCATGTCCGATGCCTTCACCACGCGCATGCTGCACGTCTCCACCGGTACCCGGGAACGTGTCGTCGACCTGACCGCCGACTGCGAGGAGTTCCTGCGGGAGGCGGCCGCGGGCCGGGACGGCCTGCTCAACATCTTCGTCCCGCACGCCACCGCCGGGATCGCCGTCATCGAGACGGGCGCCGGCAGCGACGACGACCTCCTCGCGACCCTGCACAGCCTGCTGCCCGCCGACGACCGCTGGCAGCACCGGCACGGCAGCCCCGGCCATGGACGCGATCACGTCCTGCCCGCCCTCGTCCCGCCGCACGCCACCCTCCCGGTGATCGACGGACGCCTGGAACTGGGCACCTGGCAGTCGGTGTGTCTGGTGGACACCAACAAGGACAACCCCGACCGCCGGGTACGGCTGAGCTTCCTGGGCTGAGGCGCCGGGGCGGCCGGGCCCTCCCGTGGCGGCACGGAACGGCCCCGCCGCGGGGCGGGGCCGGACGGATCAGTGGCGCTCGGCGGCGCCCTCCCGGTCCGCCTTCTCCTTCTTCGCGTCCTTCAGCCGCGCGGCCTCCTTGCGGACCTCGGCCTGCGTGGCGCGCTCCTTCTCCAGCCACTCGGGCCGCTCCTGCTTGAGCGCCTCGATCTGCTCGGTGGTCAGCGCCTCGGTGACGCCGCCGCGGGCCAGGCCCGCGATGGACACGCCCAGCTTCGCGGCCACCACCGGGCGCGGGTGGGGGCCGTTCAGCCGCAGCTCGCGCAGCCACTCCGGCGGATTGGCCTGGAGCTCGTTCAGCTCGGCGCGGGAGACCACACCCTCCTGGAAGGAGGCGGGGGTGGCGGGGAGGTACACACCCAGCTTCTTCGCCGCGGTCGCGGGCTTCATCGTCTGGGTGCTCTGCTGCGACTTCATGAGGTCAAGGGTATCGGCCGTGTACGCGGACGCCGACCACGGCCGGAAGGCGGACGCCGGCCACCGCCGGGACGCGGACGCCGGCCACCGCCGGAACCGGGCGCACGCCGACGGCCGGTAGTCTGGCCTGGTGACAGGCTCGGAGGAATCACCGTCGTTCCGGCTCGCGTACGTTCCCGGGGTGACGCCCGCCAAGTGGGTGAGGATCTGGAACGAGCGGCTGCCCGGCATCCCGCTCGCCCTCGTCCAGGTCCCGGCCGGCGAGGCGCCCGGGGTGCTGCGCGCGGGGGAGGCGGACGCGGGCTTCGTCCGGCTGCCGGTCGACCGTACGTACTTCAGCGCGATCCCGCTGTACACCGAGACCACGGTGGTCGTGGTCCCCAAGGACCACCTGATCACGGCGGCGGAGGAGGTCACCCTGGCCGACCTCGCCGACGAGGTGCTCTTCCACCCCCTGGACGACGTCTTCGACTGGGACGCCCCGCCGGGCGAACCCGCCTTCGAACGCCCCGCCACCACCCCGGACGCCATCGAACTGGTGGCGGCGAACGTCGGCCTCCTGGTCGTACCGCAGTCGCTGGCCCGCCTGTACCACCGCCGGGACCTCACCTACCGTCCGGTCGTCGACGCACCCCGGTCGAGCGTCGCCCTGGCCTGGCCCGAGGAGGCCACCACCGACCTGGTGGAGGACTTCATCGGCATCGTCCGCGGCCGTACGGTCAACAGCACCCGGGGCCGTACGACGGCGCAAGGCGCGGCCGACGCCCGGCCGGGGCGCTCCGACCGGGGCGCCGCCCAGCAGAACGG
>NZ_JACBWZ010000390.1 GCF_013870595.1 Streptomyces sp. WELS2
TCGCCCGCGCGCTGGGCCTGCCGGCCGAACCCGAGGCGCTCGCGGACATCCTGCTGCGCGCCGAGCCCCGGCCCGTCGACACCATCGAGGTGGAGTCGGCCGCCCACCCGCGCACGGTGGTGCTGGGCAGCGTGTACGCCGGTGTCGACGCGGAGGCCAACCGGCACGCCAACAACGCCCGGCTGCTGCGCGGCGCCGCCTCCTACTACGCGGGCGGACTGCGCGCCGTCACCTCCTGGCGGCCCGCCGACTACCGCGTCACCGTCGACGGAACGGAGCACCCCCACCGCGGCTACACCGTCGTGGCGGCCAACTCCCCTTACTACGGCTCGGGCCGGCTCATCGCACCCGGCGCCCGGGTGGACGACGGGCTGCTCGACGTCGTGCTGATCCGCGAGGCCCCGCGCCGGCTGTTCTTCGCCCTGATGAACGAACTGCGGACCGGCGCCCACGTCCGCCGCCCCCAGGTGCGCGTCCTGCGCGGCCGGGAACTGCGCATCGAGGCCGGCCGGCCCGTCCCCTACGGCGCCGACGGCGAGGTGGAGGCCACCCTGCCGGTCACCCTGCGGATCCGGCCCGCCGACCTGCCGGTCCTGTACTGAGCCCGGTCGGCCAACTCCTCGGTGTCTCCGAGGGATTCACGGGGCATCACCCGCTCGTAGCCGGGTAGGTGCAAGGTGCCTGGGGAGGGGTGGTGGGCCGGATGTCAGCGGAGCGGGCCGAAGGTGTGGTGCGGGCGGTCGTCGTGCACGACGGGCGGCTGCTGCTGGTCCCGGAGCAGCACGGCTGGGGGCTGCCCTCGGGCACTCCGCAGCCGGCCGAGACACCCCAGGCCACCGCCGCGCGGGTCGTCTACGAGCTCACCGGCTATCTGGCCGACGGCACCGAGGCGCTGGACCCCGGGGACGCCGACGGCGGGACGGCCGTCCTGTGCCGGCTGCTGACCGGGTCGCCGTCCGACGGCGGCCGACTCACCCCGGACCACCTGCGCTGGGCATCGGCGGAGGAGATCGCCGACACCCCGCTGCCGGCCCCCGTACACAACTATCTCCAGGGCCACACACCTCCCATCTGAACCGGCAGCCCCTCGACCACGGCCCAACAGCCCAACGGCCGCGACCCGATGGCCCCCCGACCACGGCCGTCCGGCCATCAGGACACCCGGGCGGCCGGGCCGGCCCCGCGGTCACGAGTGCCCCGGCGGTCACGCCCGTCCGTCCGGCCCCTTCCCTCCCTCCGCTTGCGGTGCCGTCCGACGGGGGTTTCAGTGATGTAGGGGCCCCGCGTGGGTCCCTCGCGTTGCCGACAGCGCGGATCCCCCTCGCGGACGCCGCTCGCGGAGACGCGCCGCGGACGGGCCGGCCCCCCACGCGCGCCAGGAGCTGTCATGTCGATGTCGTTCGGTGCACCGTTCGGTTCGTCGGACCCCTTCAGCGAGCTGCTGAACCGGTTCTTCGGTATGTCCCCGGCGTCATCGCCCCCAGCGGTGCAGCGCGTGCCCATCGGACGGCTGCTGACCGAGTCCGCGCAGGAACTGCTCAACCTGGCCGCCCAGCGGGCCGCCGCCGACGGCACCTCCGACCTGGACACCGAACACCTGCTGTGGGCGGCCACCCGGGTCGAACCGTCGCGCCGGCTGCTCTCCCAGGCGGGCGTGGAGCCCGAAGCGCTCGCCGCCGAGCTGGCCAAGGTGCTGCCCCGCGAGTCCGGCACGCCCTCCGCACAGCCGGGCCTGACCCCCGCGGCCAAGCGCACGCTGCGCGCCGCCTACGCCCGGTCGCAGGCCACCGGTGTGTCCTACATCGGCCCCGAGCACATCCTCGGCGCCCTGATCGGCGACAGCGACACCGGTGCCGCCCGGCTGCTGCGGGCCGAGGGCCTGGACACGGGGCGGCTGGCCGGACTCGCCGAACAGACGGCGCCGCGCCCGGAGGCGGCCCCCGCCGAACGCGGCCGGCCGGCCACCACCCTGGACGAGTTCGGCCGCGACCTGACCGAGGAGGCCAAGGCCGGCAAGCTGGACCCGGTCGTCGGGCGGGCCGAGGAGATCGAGCAGACGGTGGAGATCCTCTCGCGGCGCTCCAAGAACAACCCGGTGCTGATCGGCGAACCGGGCGTCGGCAAGACCGCGATCGTGGAGGGGCTCGCCCAGCGCATCGCCGCCGGCGAGGTCCCCGACACCCTCAAGGACAAGCGGGTCGTCGTACTGGACCTGTCGGGCATGGTCGCGGGCGCCCAGTACCGGGGGCAGTTCGAGGAGCGGCTGAAGAAGGTCATCGAGGACGTCCAGGCGGCCGGCGGCGACATCATCCTGTTCATCGACGAACTGCACACGGTCGTCGGCGCGGGCGCCACCGGCGAGGGCGCCATGGACGCGGGGAACATGCTCAAGCCCGCCCTCGCCCGCGGTGAACTGCACGTGGTGGGCGCCACGACCATCGACGAGTACCGCAGGTACATCGAGAAGGACGCCGCCCTGGAACGCCGCTTCCAGCCGGTGCTGGTCCCGGAACCCACCGTCGAGGAGACGGTGCAGATCCTCGAAGGACTGCGCGACGCCTACGAGGCTCACCACCAAGTCCGTTTCGAGGACGGCGCGTTGGCCGCAGCGGCCGAACTCTCCGACCGGTACGTCAGCGACCGCTTCCTGCCCGACAAGGCCATCGACGTGATGGACCAGGCCGGCGCCCGGGTACGGCTGCGCGGCACCGGGCGGTCCACCGAGATCGTCAGCCGCGAGGACCACATCGCCAAGCTGCGCCGGGAACTCGACCAGGCCGTGTCCGCCGAGGACTTCGAGAAGGCGTCGGAGATCAAGCGGCAGATCGCCGAGGTGGAGGGCGAACTCGCCGGCATCGAGGAGCGTCGTGAGGGCGTCGTCTCCGTCACGGCCTCCGACATCGCCGATGTCGTCTCCCGACGCACCGGCATCCCGGTCTCCCAGCTCACCGCCGGCGAGAAGGAGAAACTGCTGCGGCTCGAAGAGGAGATGCACGAGCGGATCGTCGGCCAGGACGAGGCCGTCACCGCCGTCTCCCAGGCCGTACGCCGCAACCGCGCCGGCATGGGAGACCCGAACCGCCCCGTGGGTTCGTTCCTCTTCCTCGGCCCGACCGGCGTCGGCAAGACGGAACTCGCCAAGACCCTCGCCGCCCTGCTGTTCGGCAACGCCGACCGCATGATCCGTTTCGACATGAGCGAGTTCCAGGAGAAGCACACCGTCGCCCGGCTGGTCGGCGCGCCCCCCGGATACGTCGGCTACGAGGAGGCGGGCCAGCTCACCGAGAAGGTCCGCCGTCAGCCCTACAGCGTGGTGCTCTTCGACGAGGTGGAGAAGGCGCACCCCGATGTCTTCAACACCCTGCTGCAGATCCTGGACGACGGGCGGCTGACCGACGCCCAGGGCCGCACCGTCGACTTCCGGCACTGCGTCGTGATCATGACGTCCAACATCGGCGCGCACCGCATCCTGGAGCACAAGGGCGATGTGTCCGATCTCCGGGGCGAGTTGATGGACGATCTGCGCACACGCTTCCTGCCCGAGTTCCTCAACCGGATCGACGACATCATCATCTTCCACGGCCTCACCGAGGACGACCTGGGCCGGATCGTGGACCACCTGCTCGACCAGAGCAAGCACAAGGTGCGTGCCCAGGGACTGGACCTGGAGGTCACCGAGAGCGCCAAGAAGCTGCTCATCGCCCACGGCCACCAGCCGGAGTTCGGGGCCCGCCCGCTGCGCCGCACCATCCAGGCCGAGCTGGACAACCGCCTCGCCACCCTCCTGCTCGGCGGCGAGGCGGAACCCGGGGACACCATCGTCGCCGATGTGCGGGACGACTCGCTGCACTGCTCGGTGCGCCGCGGCGCCCCCGAGGCACCCGCCGGCTCCGCCCCCGCACCGGCCGGGTGACCGCCGGGACCCGTCAGGAGGACGGAGGGTCGCCGATCGAGACCAGGACCGCCGTCGCCGGCCCGTCCGGGGTGTCGTAGCGCACGGTCTCCCCGGGCCGGCGGCCGAGCAGGGCGCGGCCGAGCGGGCTGTCGGCGGTGACCAGTGTCTGGTCCAGCGCCTCGGCCACCTCGCCGATCCGCAGCGTGTCCGTCTCGCCGTCCGGGAAACGGACGGTCACCGTACTGCCCACGCCCACCGTGTCGGTCGGGGCGGGACCGGCCGACGCGGCCTCGCGCAGCCGCTCGGTGATGTCCTCGATGCGGCGGTCCAGGCGCGCCAGTTGGTCGGCGCGCCGCAACCGGTCGGCCTGGTCGGCCTGGTCGCCGACCGACGCGGAGGACTCCCGGATCGTTCCGGCGACCAGTCGGCGTTCGTCCCGCAGGTCGGCCAGCTCCTGCTCCAGCGCACGGCGGGCCTGTGCGCTGATCGGCTCCGGATCACCGGTCATGACGTCTGCTCCTCTGCGGGACGGGTAACCGGAAGGAAGCATCCGGCGTTCCGCATCATAAGCGGATCAATTACGTCCGGAGTGTACGAAGGGACATACCGGGATAGTGTGCTGGTGTTCCGGTCTCCGGGCCGGTGCCGGCCCCTGGATGGCGCGGAGGGAGGTGCCCCATGTCCTCGAAGCGACGCCGGAAGAAGAAGTCGCGCCGCAACCACCCGGCCAACCACGGGCGGCGCCCGCAGTCCTGACGCACCCGGCGGCCCATCGGCCGTCATGCCACCGGCGGCCCCTCAGCCCTCCAGGGCGTCACGGACGCTCGGGTAGCAGGCGATCAGCGGGGTGAGGCCGACGATATCCAGGGTGCGCAGCACGGACCCGCGGACGCCCGCCAGCCGTAGCCAGCCCGTGGGCTGATGGGCCTGGTGTCCGGCGATGAGGACGTTGATCCCGCTGGAGTCCATGAACGGCACACCGCTGAGATCCGCGACCGTACGGGCCCCGGACGCCAGGCCCGCCGGGGTGAGGGCGTCCCGCAGCACCCCCGAGGTGTGGTGGTCGATCTCGCCGGTCACCGTGACGACGGTGACCCCGTCGATGGTGGACCGGAAGACGGACAGCCGCTCCGGTCCCGCCTGTTCGTTCATCTCCGCCGTGTCCGCCACGCGTTTCCTCGTCTCCGCTCGCCGGTCCGGGGCCTGGGCCCGCGCATTCCTCGCGGGTCCGGTCCGGGCCCCCTTACCGGGCCTTACCGGGCCGTGCCCCGCGCATTCCTCAGCGGGCGGCTGCCCCGGATCGCACGGAAGATGCAGGCAGATCCTGCGGCGCTCCGGCGCATCTCGGCTGGGCCGGCAGTGCGTTCCGCCTTTTCCGCGCGACCTCGCGCCCCTTGACGCCCGGGTGCCCGCCGCGGCCTTGACACCGGCTTCGCCACGGCAGGACAGCTCGACAAGTCGATACCGTATGTCGGAAGATGCATACCGAATTACGGAATCCGAGGGGTCGTCGGTGAGGGGGCGGAACGTGCGGCGGTCGGACGGTGTCCGGTGGTGGCGTCGGGGGCGGGGCGAGGGCTTCGGACGGTCGGTGCTGCGAGGACCGGCCCAGGTGATGTTCCTCGGCGACGCGCGGACCGGCGCCGTCTTCTGCCTCGCCCTGGCCACGGCCGACTGGCGCTACGGCGGCTACGCCCTCGGCGGCGCCGCCCTGGGTACCGGCACGGCGCGGCTGCTGCACGTCGTCCGGGGTCGCGTGGAGCAGGGACTGGAGGGCTACAACTCCTGCCTGGTCGCCCTGTGGTGCGCGGTGTTCCTGGGC
>NZ_JACBWZ010000391.1 GCF_013870595.1 Streptomyces sp. WELS2
CCCGGCGAACACCCACTCGCCGGCCGGCACGGTACGCCCCGGCTTCATCGGCGGGGTCGATCGACCACGGCGGCAGCGCGACGCGGGCGGCCGTCGGTACGGAGTTCGTCGTCATCAGACGCCACACACCCCAACGTCGTAGTGGAAGCGGATCTTGGGCTTGGCGTGGGCGCCCATACGCCGGTAGAAGCCGATGCCGAGTTCGTTGTCCGGCGGTGTCTGCCACTCGGCCCAGCCGCAGCCCTGCTCGGCGGAGAACTCCCGCAACCGCTCCAGGAACAGCCGGCCGATACCCATCCGGCGGTACGGCTCGCGGAGGTAGAGACAGTCCATGTAGGCGAACCGCTCGGCGCTCCACGTGGCGAAGTCGGTGGTGACGGTCATGAAGCCGCAAGGTTCCCCGTCGGCGGTGGCGAGCCATCCGTACAGCGCCGGCCGGTCCGAGAAGAACGCCGAACTCCAGCGCTGGACCTGGCCGTTGTCGGCGAAGTCCGCCTTCTCGTACGCGGCGTGTTCGCGGCACAGCTCCAACAGGGTGTCCAGGTGCCCCGGTTCGATCGGTCGCACCTTGATGTCGTGGCTCATATCCATCCAGAGAAAGTCGTGCCGAGATACGCGTCGATGACGTCGCTGTCGAGCCGGCCCTCCGCCATCACGGTGCTGACCCAGGCGTCCCGCTCGAACCGGATGACCTCCAGCTCCCAGACACAGGCGATCAGATCGCGCTGGGCGAGCGGGGCGAACGTCGTGCCGCCGTCGGGGCCGGCCACCGCGCCACGCACCCAGTGCTTGAGCATGTCGGCGTCGTACCACTGACTCACCAGCAGGTAGCTGCCTTCGAGGCCGTGATGCAGGATCAGGAAGCCGACCGGGTGGTCACCCTCCCGCGGGGGCTCGGCCAGCACCGAGGCGGCGTGCCGTCGCAGCCACTCCGGGTCCGGGAGTTCCGGGCGGCCGCCCGGGTCGTCCGCGAACATGACGTACGCCTTCAGGACGCGGCCGGACACCTCCACGGGTGCCAGTGCCACGACCCGACGCGGCTTGTAGGTAAGTGAGTTCATCCGGTACCGCCCCTTGTCCTCGGGCCACAGACCATTGCTGTCACGACACGTGCCGCCGCCCGCGCCTCGCCTCGGACCGTCGAGCCGGGGAAGCATCCGCTGACGACGTGTCCGCTCCGCGCGGTTCCCGGGACCACGCCCCGGTCGTGCCGTGCGGGCCGGCCCCACGCGCTGGTGCCGCGGCCTGTGACGATCGGGCGGGGATGGCCGGCGTCCGTCCGCACAGGCTCGGAGATCGTCCGAACGGGGAAAGCGGTGCGCCATCGGCGACCGGGCGGTCCCACTGGCGTCCCCTCACGACACACGGTCGTGCCGGTTGCGCTCGCAGGGCGTCACCCGTCGCGACTGCCGACGAAGTGATCTTGCTGGCGGTCCGATCGCATGTCAAGCGAGGGGTTCGGTAATCGATAGTCAAGGCAAGGCAAATCTTCGAATTTCGTTGCGTGGAACCTGTCCAACTATCGGAATCAGTACCCCTGCGGTCGCTACTCGGTCTTGACAGGCTCCTCCCGCCCCGCTGATGATCACTGCGGCCAGGCGGGCCGGACGCGAGACCTCACACCCGGCGACTCGCGTCCCCCTCGCGCCGGTTCACCGAGCAGCACGAGGGTTTTCGGCGCCGGTACGAACACGCCGCGACGTTCCCCACCACCACCACGGGAACCGCACGCCCTTGATGGGAACCACCAGCGTTACGACGGAGGGGAACGCATGCGATTGAGCCCACTGGCACGGGCGCGGTCATCGGTCGTCGCCACATTCGGCGGCCTGCCGTCCGGCTTCTGGTGGCTGTGGACCGCCCAACTGGTCAACCGGGCCTGCGGCTTCGTCATGCCTCTGCTCGCGTTCTACATCACCGACGAGCTGCACCGCGGCGCCGCGTTCGCCGGCACGGTGGTGGCGGTCATCGGTTTCGGGTCCCTCGTGGCCGGGCCGTTCGGCGGCATCCTCGCCGATCGCCTCGGTCACAAACCGACGCTGGTCGGCGCGCAGATCGCCACCGCCGCGGGAATGATCGCCCTCGCCTACGCGCGTTCGCCCTCGGCCCTGGTCCTGGCGGCCTTCGCGGTCGGTGTGGTCAACAACGCGACGCGGCCCGCGCACAACGCCCTCATCGCCGAGGTCATCCCGCCCCAGGACCACGCCAGGGCCTACTCGCTCAACTTCTGGGCGATCAACATCGGTTACTCGGTGGCGATGCTCTCCGTGGGCCTGGTCTCCGTCACCGGCTACACCGCTCTGTTCTGGCTCAACGGCGCCACGTTCCTGATCGGCGCCCTGCTGATCGCGGCCCGGGTGCCCGGACGGGGCCCGGTCGCCGCGCCGGCCGGCACCCCGGAAGGCGAGGGATTCGGGGGCGTGCTGCGCGACCGCTCCTTCGTGGCGTTCGTCGCCGCCGAGTTCCTGGTGCTCACCATCCTCATGCAGAACGAGAGCGGTCTGCCGATCGCCATGGGCCAGGACGGCTTCTCACCGAGTACGTTCGGCCGGGTCGCCGCGCTCAACGGAATCCTGATCGCCGCGGTGCAACTGCCGCTCACCCGGCTCTACAAGCGCTTTCCCGAGTCATGGGCACTGGCCGGGTCGTCGGCGCTGATCGGGGTGGGCTACTCGGTCCTCCTGTTCGGCCACTCGGCCTGGTTCTACGGCGCGTCCATCGTGGTGTGGACCCTGGGCGAGATCGGCAACACCCCAACCAGCTTCGCCGTGGTGGCACGCGTCTCGCCGGAACACATGCGCGGCAGGTACCAAGGACTCTTCCAGGTCGCCTGGACCGGATCGGCGGTGGTGGCACCGCTCTTCGGCGGCTGGGTGATCGGCACCTGGGGACCGGTCCCCCTGTGGATCACCTGTCTGGTGGTCACCGTCGCGGCGGCGGCAGCGCAGTTGGGCATCGGCTCCCGGTTGACCCGGCGAGCGGTGACCACACCGCGGAGCGACAGAACACCGTCCCAGGAACCGGCTCTTGATGTGTCGCCCTCCGGCCCGGCGGACCAGCGACCCGACGACCGGACCGGCTGAGCCGTCCCTCCGGGCCGGCCATCGCACACACAGCACACACCGGACACCGCGTCACGCCCGTATGCCCGCATGCCCGCTCCGGCTGCCGTGACACATATCCGTACCGAACGACGTCTCCCTGGAGGGATTCCGTTGAACCGTCAGACCGACTGCCCGCCCGCCGTGATCGTCATGAGCGATCTGGCGGCCCTGGCCCGACAGCACCGCCTGATCACCGACATCGCGGGGCGCGGGCTGACGCCGCTGGTCATCGTCGGCCCCACGACCGACCTGGCCCGCCTGAAGACGCACATCGAGGACTCCGCACACCCGCTGTCCCGGATCGCGGACGTCCGGCAGCTGCCGAGCCCGGCCATCGACGGTGTGTGGGCTTCGGTGCAGGACTGGATCACCGATTTCGACGTGCGCGGCGTGCTCTGCAGCGGCGAGGTGTTCGTCGACCCGGCGGGCGCGCTGGCGGAGGCGCTGGGCCTGCCGGGCCCCGGCTCCTGGGCGGCACGGGTGTGCCGGGACAAGGTCATGCAGCGCGTGATCCTGGGCGACCACGGGCCGTCGTGGCGCGCCTTCGCGCCGCACGCGCGGGACACCGCGACGTCCGAGGTGTACCCGTGCGTCGTCAAGCCGGCGGGCCGGATGTTCAGCTCGGGTGTCGTCAAGGTCGCGGACGACGCGGAGCTGCGGGCCGCCCTGGCCGCCTACGAGCCGGACGAGACGATCCTGGTGGAGGAACTCGTCACCGGACCGGAGTTCTCCGTCGAGGCCCTGGTCCACCACGGCGAGGTGGTCTGGAGCGGCGTCACCGCCAAGCTCACCAACGAGGACAGCAGCCGGTACTTCACGGAGATCGGGCACACCAGCCCCGCGAGGATTCCGTCGGCCGACGCGGAGGCCCTCATCGCGGCGAACACCGCCATCCTGAAGACCCTGGAGTTCGGCAGCGGCATCACCCACGCGGAGTTCCGGCTGCGGGACGGCCGGCCGGTGCTGATGGAGATCGCCGCGCGGCTGCCCGGTGACGCGATCACCATGCTGTGGCACCTCGCCACCGGCCGGCCCGTCGAACCGGCCATGGTCGACCTCGCGCTCGGCATCGAGCCGCAGTACCCGGCACCCACCCGGCGAGCCGTGCAGCGCTTCGTGGACCACCGGCCGGGCAGGCTCGCGGACGTGCGCTCCACCGCGCAGACGGTGTCGTGGATCGGGGACGACGGCTACTGGCCGACCGTGTCCTCGACCGACGCGGACGCCCCGGCGCGATGTGCCGCGATCATGGTCGGCCTGTCGCGCGGTACCGTGCTCGGAGACCTGAACGACTCGAGCGGACGCTCGGCGTCCGTGGTCGTCGACCTCCCCCTGGACGCCGACCCCGAGAGCGCGACTCGTGTCTTCGTGGACCAGGTCGAGCTGGACATCGACGCGGAAGCCTCCTGATCTCCATGCCCCCTGTCACCGGCACGCGCGGCCTCGTCGCCTACCGCTCCCCCACGCCACAGGACGCGCTGCCGGCCTGGCAGCTGGCCCGGAAGACGCCCCACTCCGACTCCCCCGGCCCGCACTCCTACGCGCGCTGGTTCCGGGACTTCGCCGACACCTCACTCGTCGCGGCCGCGGGCCGGGACGTGATCGGGTTCCTCATCGGGTACAGGCGTCCGGACGTACCGGACACCTACGTCGTCCTGCGCACCGGAGTCAGCCCGCTGCTCGGCGTCCCGGCCCTCGGCGCGCATCTCCTCCGGGCCGCCGCGGAGCGGGAGATCGCGAAGGGGGCGCGCTTCATCGAGGCCGCCGTGCCGCCCGGGAACGCGGCCGGCACCGAGGCCTGCGAGCAGCTCGCGCGGTGGTACGGCGCGCACACCCACAGGGAGCCTCTGTTCCCCTCGTCGTGGTCCTCCGGCGGCGATCACGACGAGATCCTGCACCGGATCGGCCCGCTGTACGGCACGTCGTGAGCCGCAAGGAATCGGGCCGCTGATCTCGGGGAGCCCGCGGACGACGGTGGTGGCCGAGGGCTCCGTCGAGCAGGACCACGCCTTGTTCCGGGAGGCGCGGGCGCTCGTCGCCCGCGCCGTGGACCGTTCCGAGCCCTGTCACGTACTAGGGAACCGGTACCGCCGCCCGGTCGTCCGGCTGCTCCTGCGGTGCCCGGGCCTCCACGAACACCGTGCGGCGGCGCAGCCGGAAGCCGAGGGACTCGTAGAGCCGGATGGCGCTCGTGTTCCCGGCGCCGGTGTGCAGGAACGGCGTTTCCCCGCGCTCCCGGATGCCGTGCGCCACCGCCAGGATCAGCCGGGTGGCCAGACCCCGGCCGCGGAAGGCGGGGTCGGTGCAGACCGCGCTGATCTCGGTCCAGCCCGGCGGGTGCAGCCGCTCCCCCGCCATGGCGACCAGCGCTCCGTCGCGGCGGATGCCGAGGTAGGTGCCGAGTTCCACGGTGCGCGGCAGGAACGGGCCGGGCCGGGTGCGCGCCACCAGGTCCAGCATCTCGGGCACGTCCGCCGGTCCCAGCCGCACCGCCTCGGCATCCGGCGCGGCGGACAGTCCGTCGTCCACCAGCTGGACGCCCTCGATCCGGAAGGTGACCTCCCAGCCCGCCGGGAGCCGGCCGCGGAAGCCGGGCAGCGGGACCTCGGCG
>NZ_JACBWZ010000392.1 GCF_013870595.1 Streptomyces sp. WELS2
GCAGGCCGGAGTTGAAGGCGCCGCCGGCGACCACCGACACCCCGCGCCGCAGTGCCTCGGGCAGCAGCGCCTCGGCCGCGCTCTGGTCGAGCAGGGTGTAGCGCCCCGCGCACAGCACCACGTCCACGTCGGTGTCGCGGACGAACCGGGTGAGCATCCGGGCCTGGTTCATGCCGGCGCCGATGGCGCCCACCACGCCTTCCGCGCGCAGCCGTTCCAGGGCCGGGTAGCCCTCGCGGAAGGCCTGCTCGGCGTGGTCGTCGGGGTCGTGGAGATAGACGACGTCGACCCGGTCCAGGCCGAGGCGGTCCAGGCTCGCCTCCAGGGTGCGGCGGACGCCGTCGGCGCTGAAGTCCCAGACGCGCCGGTGGGCCGCGGGGACGGCGTAGCCGTGGGCGCGGTCGTCGCCGGTGCCGTCGGCCGGCTCCAGGCGGCGGCCGACCTTGGTGGACAGGGTGTAGCTCGCGCGGTCGTACGCGCGCAGGGCCGAGCCCAGGCGCCGTTCGGACAGGCCGAGGCCGTAGTGCGGGGCGGTGTCGAAGTAGCGGATGCCGCACTCCCAGGCGGCCTGGACCGCCGCGTGCGCCTGCTCGTCGCTCACCGGGGCGTACAGGTTGCCGAGGGCGGCGGCACCGAAGCCGAGCGGGGTGACCCGGACGCCGGTGCGGCCGAGGACCTTCACCGGTGCGCCTCCGGCCGCGGCCTGAGGCCCTGCATGCCGCCGTCGACGGCGAGTGCGGTGCCGGTGGTGGCGCCCGCCAGGGGACTGGCCAAGTAGGCGATGGCGGCGGCCACTTCGGCGGCGGAGACGAGCCGTCCGGTGGGCTGGCGGGCCTCCAGCGCGGCGCGTTCGGCGGCCGGGTCGGGGGCCGCGTCCAGCAGCCGGCCGATCCACGGGGTGTCCACCGTACCGGGGTTGACGCAGTTGACGCGGATCCCCTCGCGGACGTGGTCGGCGGCCATGGCGAGGGTCAGGGAGTACACGGCGCCCTTGGTCGCGCTGTACAGGGCGCGTCGCGGCAGGCCCGCGGTGGCCGCGATGGAGCAGGTGTTGACGATCGCGGCGTGGGCGGAGCGGCGCAGGTACGGCAGGCAGGTGCGGGCGGTGCGGACCATGCCGAGGACGTTGACGTCGAAGACGTGCCGCCACTCGGCGTCGGTGTTGTCCTCGACGGTGCCCTGGGCGCCGACGCCCGCGTTGTTGACCAGGATGTCCAGGCCGCCCAGCGCGTCGGCGGCCTCCTGTACGGCGGCGCGCACCGAGGCGTCGTCGGTGACGTCGGCGCGCCACGCCCGCAGCGGTTCGGGCACGTGGGCGGGGTCCAGGTCGAGTACGGCGACCTGGGCGCCGCGCTCGGCGAGGAGGTTCGCGGTGGCCCGGCCGATGCCGGACGCACCCCCGGTGACCAGGGCCTTCAGGCCCGTGAAGTCGCTCATGCCGACTGTCCCTTCCGGCCGTCGGGACCGGCGGACCAGTAGGTGCCGCCGGGGAGGATGTGGCGCGCGAGGCCTTCCGGGCGCGAGGCCGCGGAGAAGCCGGGCGCGGTGGGTGCCGTGCGGTGACCCGCGCGGATCACCGCCGGGTCGGGGAAGTGCCCGTGCAGGTGGTCGACGTAGTCGGTGCCCCGGTCCGCGCCGCCCTTGGCGGCGAGGTCCCAGACCGCGTCGGCCATGACGCCGACCGCCATGTGCGGCACGCCCCTCTCGGGGCCGAGCCGGCGCGGTCGGCTGTCTCCGGTCGGATCCCGGTACGGCGTGCCCGGGTCGGCGCGCGGCTCCGCGTCCGGGTTCATCGCGTCAAAGCCGTCGAGACGGCGTGAGGTGGGGAACCGGATGCCGTGGATGTCGACGGCGGTGATGCGGGCGGGCGTCGGGGACACGGGGGCCTTTCGGTCCGGGCGGTGATCGGGCGGCCGGCCGAGCGGGGGTGCGGGGGTCGCTGTGCGGGGTCCATGGATGGGCGGGTGCGGGGACAACGCCGCATATTTATCAGACCACTGAGCCGCAATGACAGCCTCGTGCACGGGATTTCGGCATCGATCGCTCGAAATGGTCGGATCACTCGGAGCTGCGGGACATGCCCGGCCTGGGTCACCGTGCCCTTGGGCGGAGCCGCATCGTCCCGGGGGGCCGCGCCCGGTGGAGCTGCTCCCGGTGCGCCGGATCCCGGAGTCCGCGGCGACCCCGGCTGGCCGCCGCGCGCTTCACTGACGGGCAACTGGCGGCGTGGAGGCTCACTTTGCCTCGATGAGCGCCACGGGCGACTCCGAGGAGATCCTCGCCCACGACCTCGCCCTCCACCGCGCCCTCGCGGCCCGCGGCCCGGAGGCCGCACGAGCGGTGGCAACGGCCCACGTGGGCGAGGTGGAGGAGTGACTGCGGGGGCGGGACGAGGGCTGGTACCCGGGCTCGCGCCCCGCATCGTGCCCCGTCTCCCGGCGCGCGGCGCCCCGCCGGTCAGGGCCGGCCGAACCTGAGCGTGACGAGTTCGAACGGGCGCAGGCGTACGGTGATCCGCTCGCCCTCGGGCGTGGGCGGCTGCGCGTCCGGCAGGGGGCGTTCCAGCAGGTCGGTGACGGTGACATCGGCGAACGGGAAGCCGGTCGCCAGGGTCGCCCGGGCCCGGCCGCCGTGGGCCTCGTGGAAGCGGACGACCACGTCCCCGCTGCCGTCGTCGGCGAGTTTCACCGCCGTCACCACCACCGCGTCGTCGTCCACCTCCACCAGCGGGGCCACCGCGCGGGCGCCGGTCGTGTGCCGCTCCGGCAGGTTGACGCGCCAGCCCTCGCGGACCGCGTCGCCGACCGAGGCGCCGACGACCAGGGCGTGCCGGAAGCTGTGGACGCCCTGGTCGGTCTCCGGGTCGGGGAAGCGCGGGGCGCGCAGCAGGGACACCCGGACCGTCGTGGTCGTACCGCGGTCGCCGTCCGCGCGGACCGTGCGGGTCACATCGTGGCCGTACGTCGAGTCGTTGACGACCGCCACGCCCCAGCCGGGTTCCTCCAGGTGCACGAAGCGGTGGTTGCACGCCTCGAACTTGGCCGCCTCCCAGGAGGTGTTGGTGTGGGTGGGGCGGAAGGCGTGCCCGAACTGGGTCTCGGACGCGTACCGTTCGGCGTGCAGATCGAGCGGGAAGGCCAGCTTCAGGAACTTCTCCGTCTCGTGCCAGTCCACCTCGGTGTCGATGACCAGCCGGCGCTCCCCCGGCGGCAGCGACAGCAGCTGGGTGACCCGGGAGGAGCCGAAGGACCGGACGATCCGCACGGAGGCGCCGTCCTCGCCGGCCGTGACCGCCTCGGCGTCGGTGAGGTCGGTGACGGTGTTGCGGTAGAAGGAGTCGACGTCCCAGGCGTCCCACATGTTCGGGAAGTCGGGGTGCAGTTGGAGGAGGTTGGCGGCCGTGCCGGGGGCGATCGTCTCCCGGTCGGCGGCGGGATCGTAGGCGGAGACCACCAGGCCCCGGCCGTCCACGGTGATCCGCAGCAGGCCGTTGTCCAGCCGGAATCCGCCGTCCTCGCGGGGCGTGAGCGTGCTGGTGCCGGGCGCGTCCGGGGTGGCGGCGGCGCCGGCCGGGACGCCGTGGCGGGCGTGCGGGGCGGAGTTGAACAGCAGCGGGGTCGTCCCCTCGCCCGCCAGGGCGCGCTGGGCGGCGTCGACGATCGCGGTCAGTTCCGTGGTGAGCCGCTCGTACGTCGCCCGGGCCTCCCGGTGCACCCAGGCGATGGAGGAACCGGGCAGGATGTCGTGGAACTGGTGCAGCAGGACCGTCTTCCAGATGCGGTCCAACTCCTCGTACGGGTAGGGGAACCCGGTGCGCACGGCGGCCGTCGCCGCCCAGAGTTCGGCCTCGCGCAGCAGGTGCTCGGCACGCCGGTTGCCCTGCTTGGTGCGGGCCTGGCTGGTGAGGGTGGCGCGGTGCAGTTCGAGGTACAGCTCGCCGACCCAGACCGGCGGTTCGGGGTACTCGGCCTCGGCCTGCTCGAAGAAGGCGCGCGGGGTCTGCCAGCGGACGGTGGCCGAGCCCTCCAGGTCGCGCAGCCGGGCCGCCTTGGCGACCATCTCCCGTGTGGTGCCGCCGCCTCCGTCGCCCCAGCCGGTGGGGGCGAGGGAGTGCCGGGCGCCGCCCTTGTCCCGGAAGTTGCGCACCGCGTGGGCGATCTCGCTGCCCTTCATGGAGCAGTTGTAGGTGTCGACCGGCGGGAAGTGCGTGAAGATCCGGGTGCCGTCGATGCCCTCCCAGTGGAAGGTGTGGTGCGGGAACCTGTTGGTCTGCGACCACGAGATCTTCTGCGTCAGCAGCCACTTGGAGCCGGCCGCCTTGATGATCTGCGGCAGCCCCGCGGCGAACCCGAAGGTGTCCGGCAGCCAGGCCTCCTCGTTCTCGATGCCGAACTCGTCGAGGAAGAACCGCTTGCCGTGCGTGAACTGCCGGGCCATCGCCTCGGAGCCGGGCATGTTGGTGTCCGACTCCACCCACATCCCGCCGGCCGGCACGAACCGCCCCCGCGCGACGGCCTCCTTCACGCGGGCCCACACCTCGGGGCGGTGTTCCTTCACCCACGCCCACTGCTGGGCCTGGGACATGGCGAAGACGAAGTCCGGTTCGTCCTCCAGCAGCGCGGTCATGTTGGACACCGTCCGGGCCACCTTGCGCACGGTCTCGCGCAGCGGCCACAGCCAGGCGGAGTCGATGTGGGCGTGCCCGACGGCGCCGATCCGGTGTGCGGAGGGGACGGCGGGGGCCGACAGCACGCCGGTGAGCCGCTCCCGGGCCCGGGCGGCGGTGGCGTTGACGTCCTGGAGGTCGACGGTGTCCAGGGCCCGTTCGACCGCGCGCAGGATCTCCCAGCGGCGCGGGGAGTCCACGGGCAGCTCCGCCATCAGCTCGCCGAGCACCTCCAGGTCCATGACCAGCTGCCACACGGTCTCGTCGAACACGGCGAGGTCCATGCGGGCGAGGGTGTACTGCGGTTCGGTGCCGGCGGTGTCCTTGTCGCCGAGCCAGGTGGGCCGGAAGGGGTGGTAGTCGAGGATGACCGGGTTGGAGGCGGCCTCGATGTGCAGGCGGACCTCTTCGCCGCCCGCGACGGGTGCGCCGATCCGCACCCACTGGTTGCGCGGGTTGAGGCCCTTCACGGGGGTGCCGTCGGGCCGGTAGACCAGGCCCTCGCACTGGAAGCCGGGCATGTTCTCGTCGAAGCCCAGGTCGAGCAGGGCCTCGACGGTCCGTCCGGCCCACGCCTCGGGTACGGTGCCGGTCACCCGGAACCAGCTGGTGCCCCAGGGAGCACCCCAGCGCGCGCCCACCGCGATGGGCTGGGGCTCGGCGGCCAGTCCCTCGGCGACCGGCACCGGCTCGCCGGGCGCGTGCCACACGGCGACCTGGAGCGGCACGGACTCGGGGTAGACGGCGGGGCGGACGCGTTCGTCGAGCACGCGCCTGAGGCGGGCTTCCACCAGCGTGCGGTCGTCATGCATGGGGGGTGCTCCCTGCGGGTTCCGGGTGATTACCAGGGGTGGGTGACGGTGACGGGGGCCGAGGCGTTGTACAGCTCCCCCACGGCACGCACTTCGAACCGTGCGGCCGGCTCGCCCGGCTCGGGCCGCAGACCGGCGACGAACCAGGCGCGCTGGCCGGTCGCGCCGAGGAAGCGGCGGGTGCCGTAGATGTACAGGTGGCGGTCGAGTTCGGACCGGAACTCGGGTTC